>JAHIFE010000239.1 GCA_018901125.1 Pseudomonadota bacterium
AATACGAAAAGCTCTCAATTTACGGCACCGACTATCCCACACCGGACGGCACCTGCATCAGGGATTATACCCATGTAAACGATCTTGCGGATGCGCACATCCGGGCATTGGAATATCTCATGGCCGGGAAAGGGTCTGATAGCGGTGGTCGGGATTGTATGAACAGCAAAAATTGTTTTTTAAGTGGGTAAGCTGCTTATTCAAGCTGCTGTCTCTCTCTTGGGAAGTGTCGCCCAATAGACCATATCTGGTGTTTTCTTGTCAAGACTTTGATGTCGCCGCCGATAGTTATAGAATTCAAAATAATTTCTAATCTCTTGCCTGGCTTCAACCAACGAACCATAAGCCTTTAAGTAAACCTCTTCGTATTTTACACTCCTCCATAACCGCTCAATAAATATATTGTCCCTCCACCGCCCTTTGCCATCCATACTGATCTGTATGTTGTTTGCTTTGAGAATTCCAGTAAATGCTTCCGAAGTAAATTGACTGCCCTGATCGGTATTGAAAATATCAGGCTTCCCAAAACGTATTATCGCCTCTTCAAGTGCCTCTGTACAAAAAGAAGTATCCATCGTGTTTGATAAACGCCAGGACAATACCCTGCGGCTTGCCCAGTCCATAATCACAATCAAATAACAAAAACCCCTTGCCATTGGAATATATGTTATGTCTGTCGACCACGCTTGGTTTGCTATGGTAATTTCCATGCCTCGTAATAGATACGGATAAACTTTGTGTCCCGGATGAGGCTCCGAAAGCCTCGGTTTTCTATATAACGCCTCTATTCCCATCTTTCGCATTAGAGTTGATACATGCCCTCGCCCAACTTCATGACCGCTGCCATTCAGTTCATCGCGTATCCTCCGGCTTCCGTAAAATGGAAGTCTCAAGTGTATCTCATCAATAAGACGCATTAACTCTAAGTCTTTGAAACTGATCGGCTTCGGTTTGTAATACATACTGGTCCTTGAAGTCCCAATCAATTGACATTGTTTGACTATAGACAATTTACTCTTTCGGTCGATCATCTCTTTGCGCTCGGATCGGCTATGCGACCGAGCGCTACTGACAAAAAATCGTTCTCCATGGCAAGTTGCCCTATCTTGGCGTGCAGTTCTTTAACACTCGGTCCTTCTTCTGTCTTCTTCTCTCCGGCAAATATATCTGCAGATCTCTCTAATAGCTGTTTCTTCCATGCCGATATCTGATTAGGATGCACCTGAAAACGCTGTGCCAGCTCAACTATCGTACTCTCCTCCTTGATAGCCGCTATCGCTACTTTTGCTTTAAACGTTGCTCCATGATTCCTTCTTAATTTCTTCATTTTACCGCTGCTCCTTTCTATATTTTAAAATCAATTTAGAACAGCTTTACCACTTAAGCAACTGTACAGTTTTTCCCGACCAGCTCTGTTGATGCTTCGGCCTCTTACGCCGGGACAACATACGATACGTTTTGGCGGGCGTTTTCCTGATGGTTTTTCACAAGACGTTGAGTATAAATTGACGATCAAAGAAAAGTAAATTGACCTTTTTCGTGTTGAACTGATTCAAATCATCGATCCTGGCCAAAGTTTGGTAAAACTTACCTACCCAAAAGATAGCATAACCTTTTTGATATGGTTTCAGCAGATTTTCCTTTGGAATTAGTCAGTATCACGAAAGTATATAAGCGGCCTTTTGGGCCTTTGATATATCCGGCTCTGGTGCTCACACCATTGAGTGTGCCGGTTTTGAAATATTCATTGTCGTTATGTTTCATCAGGTGCATATAAGGTTTAAACTCAGTTAGTATTTTTAAGAAGCTTTTTGCAGATATGCTGTTGTTTCTTGAAATGCCTGATCCCTCAATAATTGACAGATCATAAATATTGAGGATATTTTTTGCATAATCGTTAATTTCAAAAACACCTTTTTCAAGTGTTCCGGGCTGGCTGTGCATTTTGGCACCGATCGCAAGGACAAGTTGATTCGCAATATAATTATTTGAGTAAAATAAAAGCTTTGATACGACATCTTCCATCGAAAAAGGAGAATAGTATTTTAATATAAGCTTGTCTGTTTTATAAAAAACCGTTCCTGTTTTTATCTGCCCTTCTGGTTTTATTCCTTTTTCATCTAAGAACCAAGAGATAAGGTGCCCAGTATAAAGAGAGTTCTCATTATTTTCTGATGAGAGCAGAATTCTACCATGTCTTATATCAGATTTTTTGATTAAATTTATGGCAAAGGGGATAAGAGGCGTCTGACTTTCGGCGCTCACAAATTTACCATTTGCAACGCTGAAATTCACTGTGTTGAAATTAGTGCAAAGGGCTCCGTTCGGTGAATCATAGGGTTGTGCAGATGATAGCGTTATGCCCGGAGGAATTGCAGAGTTAAAATATGAATCATCAAGCACAATATCATTAATGTGTTTAATTTCTAAGCTTAGTTTATTTGCAATATCATTTATGTTTTCTGAAGTTAAAAGAGGATCGCCAAAGCCTTTGACTTTAAGATTTGAATCCTTGTCCATATAAAATTCGGTGAAAAACCTATAATCGTGCCCAAGATAGTGAAAGGCTGCAAGAGATGTCAGGATTTTAAGAATAGATGCAGGAACAAGTTTTTTGCCGGAGTTTTTTTCAATAATTATTTTTCCGTCTGAATCTGCAACAACAATGGCGTCATTATCACTTATAAGATTTTTAATATAGGACAGATTGTTTTTTGCGCAAAAGCAAATGTTTGGGGCCGGGAAGTAAAAAAGAAGAAAAAGACAGAATGACAAAATTATCTGTTTTGTTATCCGGTTTTTTCTTTTGCAGTTCATAAGCAGTATTTTTTAGCTATAGCTTAATTGCACGATCTTCGATATCTTTAGTACACTTTTTTATCTGCTTTCAACTATTAAGGTAACAGGTCCATCATTAACAAGATGTACGTCCATCATTGCACGAAACTGCCCGGTTTTAACCTTAATATTGTTGCTCTTCACTCTTGCGGTAAAATATTCATAAAATTCGTTTGCTTTTTCGGGTTCCGCAGCGTTTATAAATGAAGGGCGTCTTCCTTTACGGCAGTCACCAAGAAGAGTAAACTGCGAAACCACAAGCATTTCCCCTTTTGTATCAATAAGCGATCTGTTCATTTTGCCGTTTTCGTCTTCAAAAATTCTTAAGTTTATTATTTTATCTGCAAGAAAATCTGCATCATGAGTTGTATCTTCTTTTGCTATTCCAAGAAGAACCAGAATGCCCGCACCTATCTTGCTTATTGTCTTGCCTGCTACTTCAACCGAGCTTTCTTTTACTCTTTGTATTACCGCACGCATAGTAAGGTTTGTTATCCGGTTATAAGATGTGATTCAACCAGTTCTGCTATATCAAATATTTTTGGTTCATCTGTGAATTTTTTCAAACCGTCTGTCAGCATCATAAGGCAGAAAGGACAGGCAGTAGCAATTTTTTGAGCCTTTGTTTCCTCAGCCTCACCAGCCCTTGCCTGATTAATCCTGGTTCCGGTTTCCTCGGCCCAGTAATTGCCGCCACCGCCGCCGCAGCAAAAGCTTGCTTTTTTGTTTCTTGGCATTTCAGTAAGCTCGCCTATACTCGATATTACTTTTCGCGGTTCATCTATTATGCCGTTATGTCTTCCAAGATAACATGGGTCATGATAACAAATGGTTTCGGATGTTTTTGAAAGATTTAATTTTCCTGAAGCAATCAGATCGAAAATATATTTTGCATGGGGAATAACATCATAATTGCCGCCCAGCTGTGGGTAATGATGGGTAAAGCTGTTGTAACAGTGGGGGCACAAAGTTATGATTTTGTTGATTTCCATTTCAGAAAAATCCATAATATTCATCTGGGCTGTTTCAGTAAAAAGAAGCTCATCCCCCATTTGCTTTGCAGGATCACCGGTGCAGCGGGGTTCTTCAAGAATGCCGAAATTCACATTTGCTGCCGTAAGAATATTTACCATGGCCCTTGCGATTTTCTGGGCACGTTCTTCATAAGCAACGGAACATCCTATCCATAGCAGATATTCCGTTTCACCGGGTATAAAAACAGGAACATCCATTCCTTCCTGCCAGTCTAAGGGACCAAAACCGGTGCCTAAAAACGGATGGCTTCTGGTTTCCATGTTTTTCATTGCTTTGCCCATAAGTTCAGGAGCAGCAGCTTCTTCCATAGTTAAGTGCCGTCTCATTTCAATAATATCTCTTAGATGCTCATTACCCACGGGGCAAACATTTGCACATGCTCCGCAAGTGGTACATTCCCAGAGCTCGTCAGAAGTTATAGCGCCTCCTATAAGCTCAATTCGTTCCATCTCTCTCCATTGATCTTTCGGGGTGGAAAGGAGTTTGTCTGCATTTGCAAAGAGATTTTCTTTAAGCGATAATACGATTTCTCGAGGCGAAAGCACCTTTCCTGTGCTGTTTGCCGGGCATTGGTCTGTGCATCGTCCGCATTCGGTACATGTATATCCGTCAAAAAGCTGTTTCCATGTGAAATCCTCAATTTTTGAAGCACCCATGGATCCAATCTCTTCTGCTTCAAAATCAATGTTCGGCAGTGTAACAAGAGGTGGCGGGAAATTTCTGAAAAAATTTGCCGGTATTGCAGAAAATACATGAAGATGTTTGCTGTTTGGAATGTAATCAAGGAAAAACATCAATACAAGGAGATGTAGCCACCAGCAAATCTCAAACAGCATATGATTCATAGCGTTCAAACCGGTTGCTTTTACAACAAAAGAGGTAATGGGCATCCAGTTGGTTGCAATGGCAGCAAATTCAATTTCTTTTGGATCAACCAAACGAAGAGAATTCATTGTTAGCAGGGTTAACATCAAAAGGCTGATACAACCCAAAATCAGATATGCTGTTAAGTGATAGTTAATCTGAGGGGGTTTCATAATAAACCTTCTCAGTAAAGCCATAATCATTCCTACTAAAACTGCAAAGATAAACAGATCCTGCGAAAGCAAAAACAATCCGAATGCCGACTCGCCTAAAAAGGAAAAATCAAAACCAGGCACAAGACCACCTATAATAAACTCAATTTCTCCGGGCAAAAGGATCATAAAACCTGCAATAATAAATATATGCATGATTCCTGCGTAAGTATAATCGCCTTTTGCAACCTTAAATTGTGAAAATTGTAAAATACTCTGCTTGATGGTAATCAATAAGCGCTCACCAATCCTGTCATACCTGTTTTCAGGTTTTCCGAGCTTGAGAAGTTTTATTAGGTATGTAACACGATGAATAAAATACGCTACCGCTATGGTCAGAATAATTGCTACAAGCCAAGGTTTCATGAAAATATCTCCTTCATTATAACTAATATATATCTAAGATTTCAGAACATCTGTGATAAGCCGGAACGACCGTTTCGGAAATTTTGCTCTAACATCTAAGCAAAGGATATGTCAATAGAAATGACACCCTGCAGCAGGGCAGCCGAGTTTAAACAGCATCATAGGCCTTTATGCAATATCTGATCTAAAGCAGTGTTGAGGCCTGGTAGCGTATGCGAATCGCCGGAAATTCAATCAAACACTTTGATAAGAGAGTACTTTCAGATTCTTTATATTCGCCAAAATCAATAAGCATAGCATGCTTGCAACAGGTGACCATGAGGATTAAGAAAGTAATCGTAGAACCTGCAGCTCCTGTGGAAATTCAACCGCCATGGTTTGATTTAAAAAAACATCAACAATTCTTATTGAAAAATCACGTCAAATTGATATATATTATCCATTAACATAAAAAAAAGTGACCGATGTTGTAGTATAATCCTTATGAAATATCGAAAATCAATTAAAATATTAGCCACTTTGTTTCTGCTATTGAATGTTTTTGCAAACAGCGCATTGGCTGAGGTATGTTTCTGCGGAAATACCTGCTTGCATAGTTTTCAAACTAAAACAAAGGCAAATTCCCTGTTTCATTTACGTTGCTCAGGCAATCTGTGCAAAAGTTGTGATTTGGAAAAGGGCAAAATATTTAAAGCTGCCAATTCCACAAACAAGGCACTTGATACAAAAATCTTTGATACTGCTTTAATTATATTTGCTCAAATAGATTATCCTTCAATTTATCACACTCTTGAGGATTTTGACTCATTTTATACCTGCAAAATTATTGTATCATCACCTATCTACATCCAAAATCTCTCCATTCTCTGTTGATCAAAAACATATCCATCTGATATAATACATAAATAATTTGTTATTCTGCAACTATTCTCATTCAATAAATTTATTTTGAGAAACACATCTTAAAAGAGGAGATATTTTATGAAAAGAGTACATAAATGGATTGTTATTTTGCTGGCATTTTTACTTATGGCAAATGGGGTCATTTATACTGCTTTTGCTGACCATGATGACCATGAAGGCCGGAAGCAGCATCGAAAAAGAGAGCGAAAGCACTCTGAATATAATGGGAAAGGCAATCTATCAGCAGTTAATAACCCAACCTATCAGGAAAATTGCGGAGCTTGCCATTTTGCATATCAGCCGGAATTATTACCATCCGGTTCATGGGATAAAATCCTAAAAAGTTCCGGAGATCATTTCGGGGAAACTATCGATCTTGATACGGAGTCAAAGGATATAATTGCAAAATATCTCAAAACCAATGCAGCTGACTATTCTTCAGCAAAACTATCTGCAAAAATCATGAAATGCATAGGAAATCAAATACCACAAAGAATTACCGGGATCTCATATATTCAGAGAAAGCACCATGAAATAAGCCAGGATGTGATAAAGCGAAAATCTATCGGTTCATTATCCAACTGTTTGGCCTGTCATACGACTGCCGAAAAAGGAATCTATAGTGATAATAATGTCAAAATTCCAAAATAAACAATCAAAAGAATTCAAAAAACTCACGACAGTTTTATAGAGCAAAACACCCCAAGACATCTGAGTGCCTAGAAAAAGATAGTGATGTTCCGTAAATATTTTACGATTTTCCTGCGGTATATTTGCATCATATCCGGGCAACAAATCCGATGGAATCAACGTTTCCGATCGTTAGATTGAGAACCGACAAGGCCAGAGGATGTTTCTGTAAATCAGCTTTAATAAATATGGTATTCAAACTTTGTAAGTGTGCTTAAAATAGATGGCGACACCTCCGTTGCCCCAAACGATTGGCTGAAGGAGTAATCAAGGGAGTAAAGTGTGTGAATGGAATTGAAGAAAAACGGATCACCGCCAAAAATTTTGCTATACACAACACTTGACTATAACTTCAAAAAGCATTATAGGCGATACTATCCACTGATGATTTGTCCCATTTTATAGTGTTTGTAGGAATAGCGTTTAGATTGTTGAAATAAAACAAATTTATTAACAATAATTAAATACCTCCAAAACGGAACTTATTTATAGCAAATGCTATAAATAAGTTTTTGAAACAAGTTCCACACTCAAATTAATGGTAAATCAACAATGCTCATTCCAACAAAAATTCAGTTGCCCTTGCTGAAATCCAATTTGCTGAACCGTAAACATCTGCCAAATCGCCTCAGCACTGGGAAAAACTATCGAGCCACTTTCAAAACGTTTCAGTTTGGTCCAAGGTCAAGGCGGATGAAAATTTTAACCGCAGGAATACATGGGGTATTTCGAGGATAGCGCTGAAGCTTCACTAAAGTGCAAAATTTTCACCCAACGCAGAGATCGGCCAAAATGGGACGTTTTGAAACTGGCTCTATCAATTAATATTATTCACCGGATATGCCGGATGCGGCAAAAACCTCACTTGCAGGGCAATGGCTCAAACGTGATAATTTGCCGACCGCCTGGTATTAAAAAGAAATTATTGTTTTCCGTCAGTCTGGATCATGAAAGTCCAGACATAGTGCTTTCTAAATTTTTTGCCATGCGTCTTTCTTAGTTTGATCTTGCGATGTGTCTCATCGCTTTACCATCAATGTTTTACACGAGTGCATTATTAGAAAAATGCAGCGGGGCAGCATGAAATCTAAGGAAACTATTAAGTCCTTTTTTAAAAAAACTTCACCTTTTATTATCTTTCTGATAGCAATTTCACCGGTACTCATTTCTTTTTTAATTCACATATCAATCCTTGTTTATGCAAATTATGTAAAGTGGTCATGGTTTGACAAGAGTCCGGTCGTACAGAACGCCATTCCTGTTGAGATCATAGATGAAAGTAAGAAGGACGACAAGATTAAATTCAATAGTAAGGATCTAAAAGATGACTTTCATTCCGATGATAAAATGTTTGAGCCTGTACCGGAAGTCCAATACCGGCCAGTCATACCGGTAGTTGAAATACTGCCTGATTCCAAAGCAAATGAGGCGTTGGATATTATCAGTGTAAGTACGCCTGGCCTGGAAAGCATTATGGGCGGTCCGGCAACAGGAAGTAAACTTCCGGATACAGGCTCAGCAATGATGGTGAAATCTTTTTCAAGGCATATTCAATCGATACGTGAAGACGGCATAGACGTTGTTTTTGTCTTTGATTCCACAGACAGCATGTCTGCATATCTGAAAGAGGTTAAACTAAAAATCAGAAATCTTGCTTCCGCGATAAGAAAACTTGTTCCAGCCTGCAGAATCGGACTTGTGACTTACCGGGACAATAAAGATGAATACATAACCAAACAATTTCCCTTAACTTACAGTATCACATCCTTGCAGGAGTTTTTAAACAAAGTCGATTACGGAGGAGGATATGATATCAGGGAAGCTGTGGCCGAAGGACTCAGGGTGGCTATCGAAGATATAAAGTGGAATAAAAAATCCAGAAAGTTCATCCTGCTTATTGGTGATGCTCCGCCACATATTGAAGATATGCCCCGGGCCATTGAAATGGTGAAAAATTTCAGGATAAAAATGGGCGGAAGATTATCCGTTATCGACATCAGGGAACCTAAGGACATGTCAAGATATTACTGGGAACGCTATATTATGCCTGAGATGACCGATCCGGGAATAGAAAGCTTTGAATATCTCACCGATCCCCGCAAAGTAATGGAGGATTTTGAGATGCTTGCCGATGTCGGAGGTGGTGAAAGCGCACGACTGACAAATGAGAAAAAAGTTATCCGGAACATGATGCTGATGATTTTCGGAACAAGATGGGAAATGTATCTCGATGAATTTATGAAAAACCTTTAAAAGCAATGTTAACACAATATCATTTAAGGGAGAAATATATATGAAACTTAAAGAAAATATTTGTATTTTTTCAGTCACAGCGCTTATCCTCATATCTTTGCTTTTGTCTCCCGTTTTTGCACAGGCAAAAGAAAATAATACTGACGCAGTCACCCCCGCTATAGAAGCTATCGGCGAACTGCCGGAACCGTTTGACGGGAATTCAGGTAAATCAATAGAAAACCCAGGCGCTGTTCAAACTGCAGAGACAGCAAAAAATGATGCACCGGGAAATAAGCCGGATGTTGCTGTTATGAGCCTTTTGGATATTATTAAAAAAGGCGGCTTTGTAGGCTACCTTATAATACTGCTGTCTATCCTGGCTTTGGGACTTATTATAGATTATGCACTTACCATCCGTAAAATTAAAATACTTCCTCCCAAGGATGTTGAGGCTTTGGACAAAATTATAAAAGATCGTAATCTTGATGAAATTAAAAAATTTGATATGGACAAAGCTTCTTATTTTACAAAGATTACCATTGCCGGTTTAAAAGAATCAAAAATGGGATATCAGGATATGATCAAAGCCATGGAAGATGCAGGCGAAGCCATGACCAGCGCTATCGCAAGAAAGATCGAGCATCTGAACGTTATCGGAAATATTGCTCCCATGATGGGGCTTCTTGGAACGGTTACCGGCATGTTGCGATGTTTTAACGAAATCGCCCATGTGCCCGGTGCTATTGAACCCAAACAGCTGGCAGGCGGAATTTTCGAAGCACTGATAACTACATGCATGGGATTGATTGTTGCCATCCCCTCCCTTTACGGTTATGCGGTTTTCAAAAACCGCATCGATGAATTTACCGCAGAAGCTGCCCTTGCCGCAGAACAGTTAGTGTCTTCTTTTAAAACCAATAAACCTTACAAGGAATAAGACATGCGTGCTTACCGAAAACGTCCATGGCCGGCTATGGCGGTAAATCTTACGCCACTTATCGACGTGGTGTTTCTTATCATTATTTTTTTCATCACAATTATAAATTTTTCGGAAATGCAGAACCGGAAAGTCACTTTGCCCAAGGCAGATGAGGCCGTAAACAGCAAAGTAGATGAAAGATTAAAAATTTCACTAACCATTAAATCCGAAGATACGATCTTTCTGGATGGAATGAATATCAAGCTGGATCAACTTGATCGTATTTATCAGATAAAAAATAACATTCCCAAAAATGTTACCATTGTGATTCAGGCCGATGAAAAAGTTCCCTATGCTATTATAAAAAACGCAATGCATAAATTATCTCTTGCCAACATAAGCAAAATAGAATTTTCAACTTTAAAAGACAAGCCCGACCCCTTGCAAGAGGATTGAACATATGAGAATTAAAAGTAATAAACAGGATTACCAAAAAAGCAATTCAATCAATATAACGCCCCTTATTGATGTTATATTTCTTCTGATGATCTTTTTTTTAATGACCATCAATCTCAACATTTCCGAAGGGGTTTTAGAAAACAGACTTCCTCAGGCCGGCAGCGGCAATAGCACCGAAGCTGTAAATGATTACGAAAAAGTCAAATTACGGGTTAAAATGATTAAGGATCAGGGACAGTTAAAAATATACCTTCAGGAGAGAATAGTTTATAGCTATGATGACCTGTTGTACTATCTTAACCAACTTCCTGAAGATATTCTGATTATTTTTGAACCTGCCGACAATGTTCCCTATAAACATGTTATTGGAGTTTATAATATCTGCCTGAAATCGAAAAAGAAGAATATCGTTTTCAGTGTTTCATAATATGGAAAACATAATTTGTATCCTTTAAATAAATAATTCGGTGATTATGGATTCTAAAACAATCATTTTAAAAAAAGCGTTAATTCTTCTTCTGCCTGTTTTCATGTTTTGCATATATCATATCCAAAATAACACGGCGTATGGGGCTCAATCCTTAGATAGCCTTCACCCGGCTGAAATAAAATCAGTTGAAGAAATAAAAAAAGCAGTTCTGCTTATCTCCCAAAACCAAAAAGAAGCTCTCAATGAAAACAAGATGTCATTTGATTTTCAAAAACTTTTGCTTACCAAATCATCTGAATGCTTAAACACACTTGTAGCTTTACAGTCAAAATCACCGCCTAAAAGCAATGAGGCCAAACAGGAAGAAAAAGAAATCTTTTTAAATCTCAGAGATATTTTAAAACAGATACTTACCTTAAATGAAAAAATTATCTGGGATATACAGGAAAACACTCTGGACAAACTTAACGATCCGTCTGCATTTATAAAATCGGCAAAATGGCAGGATCCCCAGTATCTGATTTCTTTGTCCAGTTACTGGATGGGCTGGAATGGATATTACACCAGTATGCTGCTTTCCGAAAGCGACCCTATGCACGACACCGTTTTAAACGAAGCGATAAAAGGCTTTTCCCGTTCCTTTATCGATTTTGAAGAAGAAGCGGTTACTACGCGAAGCCTCTTGGGACGAGCCCTGTGCTACGGTAAACAAAAAGCATACGACAGAGCCGGACAGGACCTGAAACTGGTCAAGAAGAAAATCGGAAAAGATGACCCGCTATACATTCGCTGTCTCTATGAAGAGGTACGGATGATTTACGAAACCGGAAATTATGAAAAAACCATAAGGACATTAAATGAACTGAAAGAAGATTATCCTGAAGAAAAAATTCCGGAACAGATCGGAAAAGCTCTTGATAAAATCAAATTCAAAGCTTTGGTGGCTGTACGTGAAAAACAGGAAAAGAAAAATACGAAAAAGCAGCAATTGTCTCAAAAGACAGATAGCAAAATGTTTGAAGAGTTACGAAAGCTGGGAAATAATCCAAACGGTGCGGATGAGCTTTATCGATATGTCCAGGAAAATACATCCGGCCTTGAAGGTTTGTCTTATGCTGAACTTGGACCTGTTGCAGCAATGGCGCTGGGAGATTTGATGTTTGAAAAAAAAGATTACGACAAAGCTTTGAAGTATTATCTACCCATTTTTAAAGATTCTAATTCATTTATGGCCCATCGTATGGACGGACTCTGGTTTCGCACCGCAAATATTTATTGCAAAAAAGAACAATACGGCGATGCCGTTTACTATCTTGAAAAGTTTCACATAAAATTTCCCGACTCAGGGTTTCTTTCACAGTCCATCTCCCTTTACTATGCTGCTGCGACCCTTTATTACAACAAAGAAAAAAGCCAAAAGGCTTACAACACCTATATTGATGCTGTTTCCATATATATCAAAAGCGGCGGCAATTCACCTGATATGAGCGAAGCTTTCTTCAGGATGGGGAAACACTATCAGAAAACAGGTAAAAGCAAAGAAGCCGCAGATATGTTTTTAAAAGTCAAGACCGATTCGCCTAATTACGCATCGGCAAAATATTATCTGCTTCAATATTACGTCGATCAGCTTAAGATTTTAGAAAAACATGGACGGCATCATTCACAGGAAGCAAAAAAAATATATCTTAAAGGCGATGATTTGATCACAGCCTACCGCAAAGCCGGGCACAAAGCGGCAAATGCCGTTTACGCCAGCAACATTGAAGCACATATGATTATCCTTGAATCAGCTTTTCGTCTTTATGGGCCTGATGCAGATATGAAAAAGAGTCTGGAAAAATTAAAAGACTTTGAAAGAAGATTTCCTAATGATAACAATCTGTTATTAAAAGCGTTTCAACTTAAAATGATTACATATCAACATTTTGGAATGCTTGCAGATGGAGATAAGGAGCTTCGTAAATTCACTTCTGTAAATTCCCCGGATGACGATGCATATGCCGTGTTAAGCAATCTTGCGGAAAAATTTGATAATGAAACCCAGTCCCGGATGGAAGAAAAAACAAAAATCGATGCCAGCTATTACTCAGAGTTTGCATTGATGACATATAAGGGTCTTTACAAAATTTCATGCGATAAAGCAAAACATCTAAAATATTGTGACATCGCTCAGCTTGGAATGGCGCGGATTTATACCGGTAAAAACCAACTGGACGAAGCTATAGCAGTGTATCGGGATATTATAAAGAGAAACTCACTTTCTGCTGATGCCATCTATAATCTGGGGCTTCTTTACGATAAAAGTAAACAGTGGCAAAACTCACTGGCCACATGGCGAAAATTCTCAGATGGGGTTAAGTCAGGTACTTATCACTGGTTTGAATCCAGATATAAAATCGCTTATGCCCTTGCCGAACTGGGTGAAAACGCAAAAGCCTGTGAAGTATTAAAAATTACACTCGTTCTTCATCCTGATCTTGGAAGCGATGAATTAAAGGAAAAATATCTGGCGCTGAAAGCCAAAATCTGTAAGGAGGAACCTCCGTCATGATAAGGTATGCTGTCGTGTTGATTTTTGTAATGAGCTTTACGTCTTGTACCTACACCTGGATAGCAAAAGAGTATTATGACGAAGATGAAAAGATCATCATGGAAGAGGAGAGCAGGCTTGAGAATGTCATTGGTTTAAGTGCTTCTGCCCGGCATGGTTATTTCAAACATTATTACAGAAGCGGCAAATTAAAGACCGAAGGCAATTTCAACATGAACCATCTGGACGGAGCTGTTAAAAACTATTATGAGAACGGGATGTTGCAAAAGGAGCAACTCTACAGCAACGGCAAACTAAACGGTATGGTTGTCAATTACTGTGAAAACGGAAACACAAGAGCCAGGTTTAATTATTATATGGATAAGTTAGAGGGTAAAGCCGATCAATTCTACCATTGCACAGGAATTATCAGAGAAGTTGCTTTTTATAAAAACGGAGATAAGGATGGAGAACAAAACGTTTATTTTGAAAACGGGAAACTAAAGGAAGTATTAACTTATGTAAACGGAAAAGAGGAAGGACTCTATTTATCTTATTATCCAAATGGACTACCAAAGGCAAAAGGAACCTATAAGAACGGAATCAAGGAAGGTTTATGGACGTTATTTTATATCGACGGCCCTATCAAATCCAATGAAAATTATAAACTGGGAAAATATAACGGTGTTGTACAGCTGTATTATTTAACAGGAGGGTTAAGAGAAGAAGTCAATTATAAAATGGACCAAAAAAATGGCTATGAAAAATACTTCTATGAAAACGGAAAACTTAAGAGAGAAACGTGTTATGAGAACGGAATGATCAACGGTAAAAATAAACAATATGCAGAAATCGGTTATCTCAGTTCGGAAGAAAACTATACAAACGGTGTTCTTAACGGTACTGCTACACGGTATAATGAAAGAGGCAAGGTTATCGAGGTTTTAAATTATATAAACGGAGAGTTGATAAATAACGGCAAATAAAAACCGTCTCTGTTAAATAGGATAATTGAAAGCAGTTATTCACAAAAATGTTGTTTGCTTTCCGCGACAAATAAAGATTTTTATTTAGCCTTGACCGCTACATAAAAATTTACTACTGAAGAGACAATAAAACGGCTTAGCAAAATATCCGCACTTAATATGTTGTTAATGATAGACAACAGATATAGAGCGTTGAATAATTAATAATTTAAGCGGACAACGAATAGCTGACTTCGTAATTTGTTGCCCGCTATTTAGTATTCGAGTATGGAGGATATCCGGATGGAAACGGATTGTATTTTCTGCAAAATTGTAAAAGGAGAGATTCCAAGCACCTTTCTATATGAAAACGAAAACCTTGTTGTATTCAGAGATATTAATCCTCATGCGCCTGTCCATCTCCTGATTGTGCCTGAAAGGCATATAAGAAGTGTAAATGATTTGACCGAAGATGACGCAACAATAGTATCCGAAATGATAATGACCGCTAAAATGATGGCGGAAAAAGAGTCTGTTTCAAAATCCGGTTATAAACTCCTTTTTAACGTAGAAAAAGGAGGAGGGCAGGTTATATTTCATCTTCACCTGCATCTTATCGGCGGATGGAAGAAGTAACTACAACTTTGTTGCCGCTTTCAGTTTACTTACTTTTTCACCCAAGATTTGATCAAGATTCGGATTATTCAGATTTTCTTCAATAATACGCTCAAAGGCGCTTCCTACTACTATTCCGTCAACATCGGGCGCTATTTTTCTGACATCTTCCGGTTCGCTTATTCCGAATCCGACACAAATTGGAAGATTAGTTATCGAACCAAGAAGTCTGGAGTTAACTGTAACTTCTTGTGTATCAAGTCCTGCGCTGCCGGTTACTCCTGTTTTTGAAACAAGGTATAAAAATCCGGAAGATTCCTGAGCAATCTTTTTCATTCTTTCGATCGGAGTTGTAGGCGCTATAAGACGAATTAGGGCAAGCTCATTTCCTGGCCATTTTGAAGTCATTTCATCCGATTCTTCAGGAGGAAGATCCACCACAAGAACACCGTCAGCGCCTGAAGAGACGGAATCATTGTAAAAAGCTTTAGCTCCATAGGAATGAATAGGGTTATAGTAACTAAAGAGAATTATGGGAATATCTGAGTAAGTCCTTATTTTACGTGTCATTTCCAAAACTGTTTTTATGGTTATGCCTTTTTTAAGCGCCCGCGCAGATGATCTCTGGATTACAGGTCCATCAGCTGTGGGATCGGAAAAAGGTATTCCAAGTTCTATAATATCAAGTCCGGCTGCACACATCGATTCGATTATTTTAAGCGAAGTATTAAGGTCGGGGTCTCCGGCTGAAAGAAATCCGACAAGGGCTTTTTCCTTTTTTTGTTTCAACTCTTCAAATGTTTTATCAATTCTCTTTGTTTTCATCTGACGTAAATTCTCCTCTTACGAACATTATATGGACGGATTATGAACCAGCCCCTACATTCTTTCTGATCCCCGGTCCCTTCCCTCAACCTTTTGCCTTGAGCCTTGAACCTTGCACCTCTTATTTAAATATCGTTGAAACAATTCCTAGATCCTTGTCACCTCTGCCGGAAAGATTAACAATAATAATGCTATCTTTGTTCATCCGGGGGGCCTGCTGCATTGCATAAGCAATAGCATGGGAACTCTCAAGAGCAGGTATTATTCCTTCAAGCATGCAAAGTTTTTTAAATGCATCAAGCGCCTGGTTATCATCAATAGAGACATAATTTGCTCTTTTTATATCTTTAAATAAAGCATGTTCAGGACCGACTCCAGGATAGTCAAGCCCGGCGGATATTGAATGAGCCTCTATAATCTGCCCGTTCTTATCCTGAAGAACATATGATTTTGATCCGTGAAGTACGCCTACCGAACCTTCACCCAGAGTTGCCGCGTGTTTGCCGCTAGAAATGCCTTTACCGGCAGCTTCAACACCAGTCATTTCAACAGGATCATCGATAAACGGAAAGAAAAGGCCCATTGCATTACTTCCTCCACCAACGCAGGCAATCAGCAGATCGGGAAGGCGGCCTGCAAGATCCATAATTTGTTTTCTTGCTTCTATTCCGATTATTTTCTGGAAATCGCGAACCATCATGGGATACGGATGAGGTCCCGCCACAGAACCTATTATATAAAAGGTATCGACAACTGCTCCGACCCAATAGCGCATTGCTTCATTCATGGCATCCTTTAACGTTCCTGTGCCGGACTCAACAGGTACAACCTGTGCGCCAAGAAGCTCCATGCGCAAAACATTCGGGGCCTGTCTTTTGATATCTTCGGTTCCCATAAAAATCTTGCATTCCATTCCGAACAGAGCTGCTGCTGTGGCTGTTGCAACTCCATGCTGGCCTGCTCCCGTTTCGGCGATTACTTTCTTTTTCCCCATCCATTTGGCAAGAAGCGCCTGACCTAAAGTATTGTTTATCTTGTGGGCTCCCGTATGTGCAAGGTCTTCTCGTTTTAAGTATATTGATGCGCCTTTTAGATGCTCGCTTAATCTTTTTGCATGAAAAAGAGGAGTCGGGCGGCCTGTGTAAAGCTCCAGAAGATCGTTTAACTCTTTTTTAAATTTTTCTTGCGGAGTGATTCTGTTATATGCTTCTTCAAGCTCAAGAATTGCGGGCATCAGAGTTTCTCCCACATAGCGCCCTCCATAGATTCCAAAATGACCGTTTGAATCCGGGCAGGCTATGGTTTTTAATGGTGCAAAACCGTCCGTAAGAGATTCTTTGTTAATTAAAGAGTTCATTAAAAAATTCTCCTTGTTGTTTTTGTAAGCGTGCACCCTGATACAATGCTTATAAAAGATTCAACTTTTGCAATATCTTTTATCCCGTAAGAAGATTCCACTCCTGAGCTTATATCCACCGCATCAGGGCTGCAAAGGGATATAGCGGTGGATATGTTATCAGGCGAAAGACCGCCTGCCAGTATAAGAGGATAATTTTCTCCAACTGTTTTCGCCTTCTCCCACTCCCAAGACAGGGCATTCCCACCGGGAAGAGCGCCTTTGCCATACTCTACGATAAAGGCCGAGGCCTCATAATTATTTACTTCTTCAATTGAGGGTCTTTTTTCAAGAAAAAGAGCTTTTATAACAATCAGGTTTTCTTTGCGGCAATCAGCGACAAGTTGGGGCGTTTCATTGCCGTGAAGCTGAACGGCAGAAAGACCACATTTCTCAACGGTTTTCATTATCGAAGAAAAAGATTCATCAACAAAAACACCAACCGTTTTAATTTTTTCAGGTAAAGCCAAAGATATTTCGCGTGCTGTATCACGAGTAATATTTCTTGGGCTTTTCGGATAAAAAACAAATCCCAGAGCATCTGCTCCAAACTTAGCACAAGAAATTGCATCGCTTACTCTGGTTATACCGCAGATTTTAATCTGGGGTATTTGCTCACCTGTGTCATCTTTTTGTTTAATCATTTTCCTAAAACCCCATCTTTTAACGGAGTCATTAGAGACTTTAAAAAATTAGCCGGATTATCTGCTTTTACAAGGCTTTCTCCGATAAGAAAATTAAATACTCCAAAAGAAAGATTTTTTTCAATGTCTTTTCTATCAGCTATCGCGCTAGCTGCAACTGCTATCTGCTCATTATTAAGGAGAGAAGACAGGTGCATGGCAGTATTGATATCGGTATCAAAAGAGCTTAAATTTCTATTGTTTATCCCAATAAGCCTTGCTCCTGCATCCGATGCCGTTTCAAGCTCTTTTTCGGAGTTTACTTCAACAAGCGCATCCAGATTAATCTCATCGCAAAGCACAAGATAATCTTTTAGCTGATTTAATGAAAGAATCCTTACGATAAGAAGTGCTGCATCCGCCCCCATTGCAGCTGTTTCGTAAATCTGATATGATGATATAGTAAAATCTTTTCTTAAAACAGGAAGAGTTGTAGTTTTCCTTACTATGGCCAGGTCATCTTGTTTCGCCATAAAAAAAGTACTGTCGGTTAAAACGGATATTGCCGCCGCACCTCCTTTTTCATAGTCTTTTGCATATTTTGCCGGATCAAGATCAGGACATAATATACCTTTTGACGGAGAAGCCCTTTTTATTTCGGCGATTATGTTTACACCGGTTGGTCCGGGTTTTGATAAACTCTGCATAAAGAACCGGCGTTTGTCTTTTTTTACCTGGGATATAAGCTTGCTTTCCGAAACAAGTTTTTTTCTTTCTTCGATTTCACTCTTTTTATGTTCTACTATTTTTGTTAAAAAATCCATTATCCGTTTTCCTGTGTAAACCGAACAAGAGCTTCAAGTTTTGAAATGGCCGCACCGGAATCAATGGAAATCTGTGCAAGG
This sequence comes from Pseudomonadota bacterium, assembly GCA_018901125.1. Classification (GTDB taxonomy): domain Bacteria; phylum Desulfobacterota; class Desulfobacteria; order Desulfobacterales; family RPRI01; genus RPRI01. The sequence continues at coordinate 18,814 of JAHIFE010000239.1, forward strand.
ATGATTCCTTCTTTCAGATTGGAAGCTTTTCCTGCTGCAACTAAAGCCGCAGAAGCATTTATAAGAATAATATCTCTTTTAGGTCCTTTTTCTCCGTTTAAGATATTTTTTGTAATTTGGGCATTATCGAAAGCTGTACCACCCATAAGATCATCGGCTTTAGCCGTTTTGCCGAAAAAGTCTTCAGGATCAATATCATATGTGCGGATGAGGCCGTCATTCAACTCGGATATTCTTGTGGGGGCGCAAATTGAAATCTCATCAAGACCGTCATGACCGTGCACCACAAAGGCTCTTTTTACTCCAAGAATGCGAAGTGCGTAAGCAAACATTTCAGTAAGTTTCGGAGCATAAACGCCTAAAATCTGATAATTTGCAGATGCCGGATTGGTAAGGGGGCCAAGCATGTTGAATATACTTCTTAAACCGATCTCTTTTCTTGCTTTTGCCGCATATTTCATGGCTTCATGGTAAAGAGGGGCAAAAAGAAAACCTATCCCGATTTCTTGTATAGCTTCTTCCACTATTTCGGGAGCAGTATCCAGCTTGATACCGAGCTCCTCAAGGAGATCGGCGCTTCCACACTTGCTTGAAACGGAACGGTTCCCGTGCTTTGCAACTGTTACGCCGCAACCTGCTACAACAAAAGCACTTGTTGTTGAAATATTAAAAGTACTGGCTCCGTCTCCTCCGGTACCGCAGGTATCAACAACGGTTTTTGCAGTTGTCTGGATGCGCCGCGCTTTTTTGCGCATTGCAGAAGCAGCTCCGGCAAGCTCTTCAAACGTTTCTCCTTTGGTGGCAAGAGCAGCCATGAATGCTCCTATTTGAGCATCTGTTATATTTCCTGAAAATATTTCACTCATCATCTGAGACATTTCCATCTCATCAAGATCAGTTCTTTCTATTATCTTCTTCAAACTTTCTTTAAACATTGTTTTTCCTCTCACCTTCAACCTTCCACCTTGTGCCTTGAACCTTGGACCTTTAATATGCCCCCTGCTATCCGATGCTGTTTAAAAAATTTCTCAATAAACGTTTCCCAACAGAAGTCATTATTGATTCGGGATGAAATTGAACCCCTTCGGTTTTATGGCTTTTATGCCTTAACCCCATAATCTCCCCTTCTTCCGACTCGGCAGTTATATCAAGGCACGACGGCAGAGTCTCTTTTGATACGGCCAAAGAATGGTAGCGCATAGCCTTAAAAGGGTTGGCAATACCCTTGTATATTGATTTCCCGTCGGATGTGACAGAAGAAACTTTTCCGTGCATCAGAAGTTTTGCAGAAACAATATCTCCGCCGAACACCGCAGCTATAGCCTGATGGCCTAAACATACGCCAAGAACAGGTATTTTACCCGTAAAATGTTTGATTACGTCCATTGAGACCCCTGCCGATTCGGGCCTTCCCGGTCCCGGAGATATAACAATACCGGATGGATTTAATGCTATAATTTCATCCAATGTCGCCGCATTGTTTCTTATAACTTTAACATCAGCCCCAAGCTGTCTTAAGTACTGAACAAGATTATATGTGAACGAATCAAAATTATCTATCATTAATATCATTTCTGATCCTCCGGTATTAATAGACTCTTTTGCTTTTGGATAAGCTGTAATGCGTTTTGTATTGCCATAGCCTTGTTTTCAGTTTCCTTCAGCTCACTTTCCGGGATTGAATCGGCCACTATTCCGGCTCCGGCTCTTACTACAAGCTTTCCTTTTTCAACACAGGCGGTTCTTATCGTAATAGCCAAATCCATATTGCCGTTAAAAGAAATATATCCAACAGCTCCGCCGTACGGCCCTCTCGGCTCTTTTTCAAGCTCTGATATGATCTCCATTGCTCTTACCTTTGGCGCACCCGATAAAGTACCTGCGGGAAAGGTTGCAGCAAGAAGATCCCATGCGTCATATTCTTTTTCAAGATCGCAGTTTATGCTCGAAACCAGATGCATTACATGGGAATATCGTTCTATTACCATAAGGTCGGTTACCTGTACAGTGCCTGTTTCCGCTACTCTGCCAAGATCGTTACGCCCAAGGTCGACAAGCATTAGATGTTCCGCCCGTTCTTTTTCATCGGAAAGAAGTTCATCGGCAAGCGCCCTGTCTTCCTGTTCGCTGTTTCCCCTTTTACGTGTCCCGGCAATCGGGCGAAGTGTCGCCACCCTGTTTTCAAGCCTTACCATAGTTTCGGGCGATGATCCGACAAGAGCAACATCTCCAAAGTGCATAAAGAAAAGATAAGGAGAAGGATTAATATATCTTTGCACCCTGTATAGTGTCCAGAAATCAGGAGCATCATCGCAAATAAAAGGCTGGGATATAACCGCCTGGATTATATCCCCTGCTCTTATGTATTCTTTTGTTTTTTTAACATGATTTAAAAATATTTCCGGTTTTTGCTTCGGATAAAGAGAAAAATTTCCTTTTACCGAATCCTCATCATTAAAAGAAATCTGCTTTTTTATTTTTTCCGTCATCACCTCTATACGTGCTTTTGCTTTTTTATAGGATATTTCAGGATTTTTGTCATCATCCATAAAGCAGATGCTTATTCCTAGAAGCGTGTTTCTGATGTTATCAAAAATAATCACCTCGTCAGGAATTATAAAATGGGAAAGAGGCTTTTCTTCATCAATTGGACAGGGTACAGGCTCAAAAAATGAAACCATTTCATATGACAGATAACCGACCATTCCTCCCCAGAAACGGGGAAGCCCCGGTAATACCGCAGGCCGGTAATCCTTCATAAGATCCCGTAAAACATCAAGAGGTTTATTGTTGTGGGGTATATTATTAACAGATCCGTTTTCTTTTACTTCAACATGGTTTTTAAATACGAGTATGTGTGTTCGTGCCGAAGTTCCGAGAAAACTGTATCTTCCCCATCTTTCTCCGCCCTCAACGCTTTCAAGCAAAAAAACAGGGCCTTTGCCATCGTAAAATTTGTGCAGCAGTGAAACCGGAGTTTCAGTATCGGCAAGTATTTCCACGCAAAGCGGGATAACATTGCTCTTTTCAGAAAGAGCGCAAAATTCTTTTTTGTCCGGAAATTGATTTAATAACATTTCTATTCCTTATATATTATAATTTATGGACTTTTTTATATCTATATTGAGGGTAACCCGTTTATATATTATATGACATAGACTTTCAAATAAAGTTTTTGGCAAGTCCGGAAGAAGCCTCCCTGAGTAAAGCGTACAGTTGCTACGCTGACTGATAACGGAGTCGTCTATAAAGTCTATAAAAAAAGGGCCGCAAATTTTATTTCACGACCCTTTAAAACAAAAAAGATCGCAAAACTTTTTGTATTGTCCGCGATCCTTAGTTTATTTCTTTTATGTCAGATATTTAAATCAATAGAGCCTCGCGGGCAATTGTTTATCATAGGCCCGCCAACACCAATTCTTTTTTTCCAGTTCCACAATTATGTTATAAAATAATTTCTTCATAATTTATTCTTAAAACTCCAAAATAATTTTTCAAACGGTTACACCGATTTTGAACCGTTGTCAAGAAATTTTGCCGGGGTTGTCAGGGTAACCGCATTTGGAATTAATATGCCATTTAATAATTTTGTGAAACACCCAAACCGTCATGCCGGACTTGATCCGGTATCCAGAACCCAATGGAATTACTGGTTTCCGGCCTTCGCCGGAATGACAAAAGTGGAGT
>JAHIFE010000057.1 GCA_018901125.1 Pseudomonadota bacterium
CACCCAAACCGTCATGCCGGACTTGATCCGGTATCCAGAACCCAATGGAATTACTGGTTTCCGGCCTTCGCCGGAATGACAAAAGTGGAGTTTTCCAGCTTTTTACATGACCATGAAATCTAAATGCGGTTACCCTGCCGGGGTTGTAATTTTATGCTATTATCAATATCATTTCGAAAGGATAGGGATAAAAAGGTCATTAGTGCAATTTGTTAAGGGCGTTATTCCCTTCCTAATAAAAAGTATAAAATTAAACAGTTGGAGACAAGCTGATAAATATTTTATTCAGGAGCTATTATAATGCAAACGTAATTGATGATGGCACGCTTAAACAGGTTTTCAAGGTTCTCTGCCACATTTGCTACCGTCCTGCTTGGCTCTTCAGACAAACGAACCGCATTACGTTTAAAATCCCAATCATATTTCCTGCGTTGTTGTTCACTCATGTCGTTCTCCTGTTATTGTATCTAACAACGTCTTAATTGAGTGTCCAGTTTTTTATAGCAGGTTCAGGTTCAGTCTCTCTCAGGGGAACCAAAGATTCTTTACTTAGTTATCTTTTCTTTGCCTTTTAATGTGAAGGTTAAAAGAGCACCGCAAATAAGCATTACGCCTGCAATAGCCAAAGATGATGTATAAGCGCCGCTATAGGCCTGAAGCATCTGGGATACCCTTCCCAATACAAATCCGCCTACACCCCATGCGGTAAATACGATACCGTAATTGGTCCCGAAGTTCTTCAGTCCCCAATGATCCTTTGTCAGCGAAGGGAAAAGTGAGAGATTGGTTCCATAATTGAAACCGATAAAAGTAGCCAGAACAACGAGCAATAAGGGCTTTGTGCTGCTGGAACCTACAATGGGAATGGCGACAAACATAAGCACGGCTTGGAAAGTCAACATGATTGTCAGGGTGGCGCGGCGGCCGATTTTGTCAGATAAGATTCCTGCGATAATTCTTCCGCCTGCGTTGCCGATAGCCATGATGGCCACTGCCAGGAAGGCCAGTTCTCCCATGCTTTGTTTGGCCATACCGGCAACACTGCCGATTACCATGAGTCCGGCGCCGGATCCAATGAAAAAAATGATCCAGAGGCTGTAAAAGGTGCCGGTTTTGAGCATTTCGCCTGGGGTCGAATCTTTTGCTGCAATTATTGGATGAGTCCTGCCTTTGGTATTAATGACTGCCGGTTTATAACCTACAGGGGGATTTTTCAACATCATAGAAAGAACACACACAACTATTAGAAATGCGATTCCAAAAAAGAGCATGGCCTTTTGCAATCCCCAAATACCAAGCAGATATTGTGAAAGGGGTGCAATATAGACAGATGCCAAGCCAAATCCTGAGACCACTAGTCCTGCAATCAATCCGGTTTTAGAAGGAGGAAACCATTTTAGCGCCGGTGGTGTGGCGGCTGAGTAACCAAAGCCAATGCCGGTGCCGGCCAGAATTCCAAAGCCGATGATCCAAACAGCATAACTTGTGGTCGTTGAAATCCAAATAAAGCCAATGCCCACCAGGAGTCCACCCATGAAGGCCGTAATTCTGGGGCCAAATCTGTCCTGACATTTTCCGGCCAAAATCATGGCAAAGGAGAAGACGAGGCAGCAAATTGCATAGGGATCGTTTAAAGAGGAAAGATCCCAGTTAAAGGCGCCTTCCCCGCCTGCTTTAATAGATTTTTCTATACTACCCTTAAAGATACTCCAGGTATACAAAATGCCAAGGGCAAGGTTAATGCACATTCCACTGAACGTGACAATCCATCCCCTGTTTTTAATTTGTTGCAACATATGATTCTCTCTTTGTTCTTCGAGCAGTGATTCACTGCCGACGCATTAAACGGGGCATTCCAAGGGACAAAACACAAAGTTCCAAGAATACCCCGTTTAATTATGTCCTGGACCTGGTATATAGGCTACCTAAACTGAGCCGTTAGCCGTTCGGTTGCAGCTGTTAGCAAAAGGAAAACAAAACGTCAACCGGAAACCTATCTTCACCCGCCGGGTTATGCATCACGAAGCCATAATCTATCTAAACATCACGTTTCTTCACTTAACTTTTTATAATTTTTATGTTAATATTACTAATTAGTAGCAGGTTTTGCATATATAGAGAGTTTTCACCCCATAAATTCACGCCCGTGCCCGGCATACACAAGGTCGGGACTTTTAATAAAATTTGTCGCTTAGCATAGGTCATCGCATTTTAAAAGCTATGCGGAACCCTTTTGCAATAGTAATCAGCAACGGTATTTGCTCCAAATCTAAGCAATCATGGGGATAGAGAAATGCACAAACATCCACAATTAAAAACAGCAATATATTTTATTTTAATTATTGTTTTTATCATTGGGTTATCAATAATATCCACACGAATCTGGGGAGGGAAACCTGAACAGCCCAAAAAGCTTAATGAGCTGATAATAGACAGGGAAATGACTATTAAACAGTTCGGCCAGGCTAATGAATTGCCGAATACAGTCTTAAAGAAGATATTCGACCTTAAAGCACAAACTGATCTTGGGGAAAAATTGGATGAATACGGAACTTCCGATCAAATTACCTCTATGGTTACTAAAAAGCTGGCATTGGCCTCAGAGCATGCCGGCAAGAACTGGATCAAAATCCCGATAAAATTTGGCCTCTGGTTTATCTTTTTATCAATGGTTTTCATCCTCTTTAAAAAACGGAAGGTTACGTATGGACTCAGGAATTGGCTGGCTTGTGGAAAAAGCAAGTCTTGTCAGGATAAGTGTAAACTATGAAACCTGTATCGCTTGTCAGAAATGCGCCACGGCTTGCCCTTCAACCGTAATGGATGCAATTTTAAAACGCAATAAAACAACAATACCGGATTGCTTTGCTTGCTATACATGCAGGGAAGTATGCCCGACCGATTCAATAAGTTTTTCGTCCAGAAAAAGGACATTACCTCTTTCAGATCATTTTAATCAAATAAATACGGAGAAAAAGCAATGAAACGAATCATTATTTTTCGGCTTCTGACATGCTTGTTGTTCACATCGCTCACAGGATTTCTTTTTCAAGGGCAGGCGTCCGGTGCAGCTATCAAGGATACGGAGTCCGCCTCTCACACCGATACTGCAGCCACTCAGGTCATCGTAAAAGTATATGAATATAAGGGTGTAAAAATTGTTCAGTTCAACCTTGCCGTACTGTCGCATTATTCCTATATGGTGGTAAGCGGCAAGGATGCGTTGGTTGTTGATCCTGATCGCGATATTCAGGTTTATATCGACACTGCAAAAAAAGAAGGATGGGCGATCAAAGGTGTTTTTCTCACGCATTCGAACGCCGATTTTGTAGCAGGTCATACCGAATTCTCAAAAGCGGTAGGCTGTCCCGTTTATCAGCACAAGAATAGTGGTGCTCTATACAAGATCAAGGCTCTTTCCGATGGGCAGTCAGTCCCATGGGGCGAGGTAATGCTACGGTTCATGAGCACTCCCGGCCACACCCCCGATGGCATGATCGCTCTGGTATTTAGCAAAGATAACAAGGTTACACCTAAGGCAATTCTGACCGGTGATACGCTCTTTGTTGGTTCCATAGGTCGACCGGACCTGATGGGAGGGACCGTTGCGGCCGCAAAACTGGCAGGTATGAGCTACAATACCTGGACCAACAAGCTTTCCAAGCTTGATGATCGTGTTGTCGTATTGCCTGCACACGGTGCCGGATCTCTTTGCGGCGCTCATTTACGGGATGAGCCGTCTTCAACCATTGGTACGGAAAGGGCGACCAATCCCTATCTCCAGCATAAAAGCAAAAATGATTTTATTACGGCCGTGCTGGAGGGATTGCCCGAAGCGCCACAATATTTTACGCACAATGCAAAAATGAACCGGGAGGGTCCGGCTCCTGTAGCTTGGAATGCGGCAATGTCTAAAACCCCAACCATCAATGCATCGCTTTCTGATACTTCCAGGTTTTACATCGTTGATTTACGCGACGCCAAGAGCTTTGCCGCCGGACATATTCCGAACGCGGTCAACATCGGCCTTCGGGGCCGCCTGGAGACATGGGTGGGTATAATGGTTCCATGGGGCAGCAATGTTGTTCTATGCGGCAATGCAAAAGAAATGAAAGAAGCACGCTTTCGCCTGCACCGGGTCGGCTATGAGATAGCGGGAGCCATATCGTTTGAGACATGGGCCTCGGCAAAACAGTCTGTGTATAAAAATACGCCCATTTCTCCACGGGAACTTTACAGGCGTGTGCAGAACGGCACGGCCCCAGTTATCGTGGACGTACGACTGCCTGACGAGTGGATGGGCTTACGGATTGGAAACGTATTAAATATGCCTTTGAATCAACTAAGCGATCTGGCTATCAAACTGGACCCCAACGAGCCGGTGATTACAGTTTGCAATTCAGCCTACCGCAGCAGCTTGGGGATCGGTTTGCTGGAGCGAAAAGGTTTCAAGAAGGTTGCAAGCATGGAGGGCGGAAGCGAGGCCTGGATCGAAGGGGGATTACCCGTGATTCAACCAACAGCCCCGGGTATCGCTTCAGCACAGATCAAAAGGGTTATTAAACTACCGGACATGATTGACCCGGCACAGCTCAAACGCATGTTGATGGACCTGTCAGGCACCTTCGACCTGGTGGATATCCGGCCGGCTCAGCATTTCAAGGACTACAACCTGCCTGGATCACGTAATGTGGATATCGCCGACCTGATAAGTAATCCAGCTTATCTGACGGGAGCCGGACCATTGGTGATCGTAGACCGGGACGGATCGCTGGCCATGGCGGCAGGAGGGATTCTCTCTCAGAAAACAGAAAGACAGATCAAGGTCCTTTTTGGCGGTCTGAATGCGTACTGGAATATAGCAGAAATGGGTGAACCAAGCAAAGCCGTACCTATTGGGCCGGCCAGTAAGCCTGCGGTACAGCCCTCTGTTCCGGCATCGCCAACCCAAACTGCTCCACAGAAGCCGGAAACACCTAAAAAGAAAAGTGCGGGGTGCTGATCATGAATAATAATTTGACCAATGGAAGCAAGGCTCCAAAGGCATATATGAATCCATATTACGCCGGGATCCTGCTCGGCTTAGTCCTTCTGCTCTCCTATCTGATCCTTGGCACAGGGCTGGGTGCTTCCTCCGGCATCGCCCGTTTGGGGGCTTATGTCGAGCTATTGATCGCCCCGACACGAACTCTTGCAAGCAAATATTTTGGGAACTGGGGCCAACAGCCGCTTAAATACTATCTTGTCTTCATGCTGGCCGGTGTATTCTTTGGCGGACTTATTTCGGCATTGCTGTCCAATCGCTGCAACATCAGGGTAGAACGCGGCATCAAATGTTCGCCCAAAAAGCGCCTTATGTTTGCATTGGCAGGCGGAATCCTTGTCGGTTTCGCCAGCCGCCTCGCGAACGGATGCACTTCAGGGCAAGCCCTGTCAGGAAGCGCGGTGCTTGTAACAGGAAGCCTGCTCTTCCTTATCTGTGTCTTTGCGGGCGGTTACTCCACAGCCTGGTTTGTAAGGAGGCAATGGGATGATTGAAACTTTCTTTCACAATGGAACGTTGGCTACGCCTGCCGCTTTTCTGGCAAGTCTGCTCATTGGTATAGCTTTTGGCATGGCGTTGGAAAATGCTGGCTTTGGCAGTTCACGACGTCTATCAGGCATATTTTACTTCCGGGATATGGCTGTACTTAAGGTCATGTTTACAGCAGTGGTCGTAGCCATGCTCGGCGTCTGCTACGCCAAAGCCTTTGGCTGGATAACAATTGATAATGTCTATTTTCTGCATACCCTGTATGCGGCGCAAATCGTGGGTGGTTTGATTTTCGGTGCCGGATTTGTCATGAGTGGATGGTGCCCGGGCACAGGCGCTGTTGGGCTGGCATCAGGAAAGGTTGACGCCCTGGTTTTTCTTCTGGGCGCAGCAGGCGGCAGCATGCTGTATAACGAAGTATATCCGATCCTGGGTTCAATCACCACAGCAGACAGAGGGGTTGTGTTTGCGTACAATAGTCTGGGAATTTCCGAAGCAAGCCTTGCATTTTTCCTCACTCTGATTGCTGTCGGGTGCTTTTGGGGATCGGAATATATCGAAAAAAAAGGTCAGGGCACGGGTGAGCAATGGGGTACGCCGTTTCTGAAGACATTTAGCGCTGTGCTGATCGCAGGAGCTTTCGGCCTGTTTGCAGTAGCAGATCAAGATATGGGATCTACTTCAGCATTTTCAAAAGGCACTCAAGAGACTAAGTTGCTGGAAGGCACGCAGGCAGGTTTGGATCACATAGAGCCTCAGGAACTGGCAGATCGCCTTCTATCCGGAGATACATCTATTATACTGGTCGATATCCGGACGCCGATGGAATTCACTCAATTCCATATCAGATCTGCTATAAATATTCCGGTCGTGGATCTTGCCGTCTCCCTTGCTTCGCATAAAAATCAGGGTCTGATTGTGCTATATTCCAACGGGATGACTCATCCGGCTCAGGCGCATGACAGCCTGTTTCGTCTGGGATTCAGGAACGTCTATTTTCTTACCGATGGTCTGAAAGGGTTTTTAGAAACCTGCCTCAAACCGGTGTCATTGAGGCCGGAACCGGTTTCCCATGCATTGGCGTCAAAAATCAACGCGTGGCGCGCCTTCTTTCTATCACCATCGATCCGGGCCGATGACCAGGCAACCAACAAGAATTTATCAACAGCATTTGATCTCTCCCTGCTGACGATACCCGGACTAGTCGAAACGGATTGGCTTAATACGAATCTTGGCAAACCAGGCTTAAAGATCATTGATCTGCGCGCCCAGCCTGAGTATAACTCCGGGCATATACCCGGTTCTCTGAGTCTGAACCTCGAAAGCCTGAGAGGCTTGGTCCGGGGCTTGCCATCTTCCCTGCTGCCCGCGGTTATGCTGGCCGAACATTTCTCGTTGATGGGAGTTCGCCCAAATGATTTCGTGGTTCTGGTATGCACGGATAAGCTCCAGGACGCAACCCTGGTTGGTATGGCATGCGAACGGCTGCAACATAGCCGCTATGGAATACTACGCGGTGGTTTCCCCAAATGGCAGGCTGAAAAACGGCCCCTGGATACGATTCTTCCATCAGTTGAACCGTCACAATACCCCGTACCTGATCGATCCGATACATTTACAGTTACTTCCAGGGAAGTATTGACGGCAATTGACAAACGGGGGACCATAATTCTCGATGTCCGCCCAGCGGACAACTTTACCGGCAAAAAGCATGACGAGGCCAGAGGCGGGCATATCCCTGGCGCGATTAATCGTCCATTTTCCGAGGATGTGGTAAAAACCGATACCTACAACGCATTCAAACCCATTGATGAGCTTCAAAAGATCTATGGGAATATTATTCCGACAAAGGAGACGCAGGTAATTGTCCACTGCCGTACCGGTCATCAGGCAAGCCAGACATACTTCATCCTTGTCCGGCTTTTGGGCTATACTGAGATCAAGTGGTATGACGCAGGTTGGACGGAATGGGCAGCAAAACCGGAATTACCGGTCGAATAAATGCATTAAACACATTAACCGGAGTAATCTGTTTCAACTTAATTCGTCCGTTTCGCTACCTTGTAGTCGTTTGTATGATTGGAGCAGGAATAAGAAAAAATAAGTTTAAAAAACTTCTCCACATTTTTGGCAGAGCTTTTATTTCATTTTTATTAGGGGTTGAGAATGCTTCCAAGATAAAGGATGGGCAGTTCATTATCGCGGCAAATCATAATTCTCATATAGATGTAATGGTTCTATTTAGATTGGTTGATATATCAAGAGTAAATCAAGTAAAAACAATCGTTGCGAAAGATTATTTTGACAAGGGGCTCAAAGGTTACATAGCTAAAATTCTTTTTAATTCGGTATTGGTTGATAGAAGTACTTCGGCTATAAAGACATTCAAGATATTAAAAAAAGAACTCGAAGATGGGTATTCGCTGATAATATTTCCCGAGGGAACAAGAGGCCAGCCGGGTATAATAAATGAATTTAAATCAGGTATTGGCCAGATTTCTTTAGATTTTCCGAATATTCCAATATATCCTGTTTATCTTTCCGGGGCTGAAAAATCTCTTCCTAAAGGCACGCGTATTCCTGTACCTTTCAATATAAAGATTAGCGTTCTTTAGCCTATTTACGGAAAAAATTATATAAATTTTCATTCTAAAGAAGGCAGAAAAATAATAAACTCAGATATTGAACGTAGTATCAATGATAAAATAAGAAATATGAATTATTTATTGTGAACAGATAGAATACATCCTATAATCTCTCAATAGTATTTCTTGTGATGATTAAAAGCCGTGAGCTGATGTGATCCCTTAATATTGATTTATTAAGGATGCCTCCAAGACTATTCCAGACCGGATGAAGTATAACGCGACTCTAAAGTAACATTACATGCCTGTTCCATATAGACGGCTATTTGCGCTTAGTTATTGTTTTTCCTGTCAGGTAACTAAGCAAAGGAGAATTATTTATGGCGTATAAAGATATTTTAAAAAACTCGATAAGAACATTTGAAGATCTGGAAAAATGGCTTACCGGGCAGAAAGCAAGAGTTGATCCCAGGCTTAAAGACGTAATTGCCAAATATCCTATGAGGGTGAATACTTATTACCTCGGTCTTATTGAAAAAGTAAATGACGGTATCTGGAAGCAAGCAATTCCTGATGTCGATGAACTTGAGCATTATATGGATCTGACAGCAGATCCATTGGATGAGGAAGGAGATATTCCGCTTGGTGGTCCAAGGACAATAATCCATAGGTATCCTGACAGAGTGTTGTTATATGTGTCAAACGAGTGCGCAATGTATTGCAGATTCTGCACCAGAAAGAGAAAAGTAGGCGACGACCGGAAGAATCCTTTTATGGAGGATATATATAAGGGAATTGAGTATATTGCATCTCACGAAGCCATCAGAGACGTATTGATATCCGGTGGAGATCCACTATTGATTCAAAACAAGAAACTTGATGAAATTCTGGATAAACTAATAAAAATTCAACATCTTGAGATAATAAGAATCGGTACAAGAGTTCCATGCGTATGGCCGCAAAAGATAATTGAAGACATAGAATTAATTGAGGTATTAAGAAAACACACGCCAAAGTCACTTAAAGATCCGCAACTTTACATAAACACGCATTTTAATCATCCTAACGAAATAACTGACGAAAGTTATAAGGCTATTAAAATATTAAGGGATCTGGGTATTCCAATAGCAAACCAAAGTGTTTTGCTAAAGGGAGTTAATGATGACTCAGATGTTATGAGAGATCTGGTACACGGCCTCGGCAAAATGGGAGTAAAACCATATTATTTATATTATACTGATCTTGTTGAGGGAACCGGCCATTTCAGAACAGATATATACAAAGGAAAAGAAATCTGCAGAGACCTTTGCGGAACCACCACTGGTTTTCTTCGCCCTACATATGTAGTGGATGCGCAAGGTGGAAGAGGTAAAATTCCGGTAGATCTCGGGTATTCAGAGGGAATTAGTGAAGATAAGAAAGGCGGGATTCTTGCTTCACCGATTGGACTGGGTAAAGTCTATTTAAACAATCCGATTGAAAGAATAGAAGGAAAGCCGAAAAGACATAATCGAAATATAAAATAAGGTTTAGGAATATGAAAACATCATTTGCCGTTTCAACCGATGGTTCGCGCATCGCCTATGACGCCAGTGGCGCAGGAGAGGCCATAGTGCTATTGCACGGCGGTCTGCATACCCGGCAGCACTGGCATAAAACGGGTTATGTTGAGCGACTCAAAAACGACTTTAAAGTTATTACTATCGACATCAGAGGCAATGGAGAAAGCGACAAACCGATAGATCCGGCTTATTATACAACAGAAAAGCATTGCCAGGATATCCTTACTGTAGCCTCTGCATGCGGCCTCGAGCGCTTTATAATTTGGGGCTATTCCTATGGAGGAAATATCGGACGCTATTTTGCTGCCCAATCCCGCTGCGTGAGTAAGTTTGTTATGGGCGGTTTTACCTTCGGGCCAGGGGCTTCAGGTCCTTTTCGCCGATTTATTACCGATTTTAGCGACCACTGGTTTCCTATTCTCCGGGCTCAGGCAGATAAATCTTTGGATCTTCAATCGCTGTCTGCTAAAGATCAAAGCTTGCTTTGCCGTGGTGAAATACCGGTCATCCTGGCCTGGCTTAGCCAGATCCTCGACTGGGAAGCGATCGAGCCGGGTGATTTGCTATGTCCCACACTCTGGTTTGCCGGTTCAGGAAATGATGATGTGATGACCGACATGAAGGAATATGAAGCAATTCTTGAAGCAACGAACGTTAGAACCGAAGTTATAGATGGGTTGGATCACTGGCAGGAATTTACAGAGATTGACCGTGTGTTACCTGCTGTGCTCTCCTTTATTCAGTTGTAGTACTTTATTACTTGAAGCCGGTTTTATAACATTTTACTTTTAAAAATATGTTTTATTATACTTCCTTTCTTAGTTCTTTCTTCAAAATTTTGCCTGTAGCACTCATGGGCAATGCTTCACGAAAGACAATTTCACGAGGATATTTATAAGCTGCCATATTTTCTTTGGCCCATGATTTGATTTCTTCTGTTGTAGCTTTAGCTTCCTTATTTCTGACAACAAAGGCTTTGATTTCTTCGCCGTAATGGTTATCCGGAATGCCGATGACGGCAGCTAACGAAATATCGGGATGGGATACCAGTATTTCTTCAATTTCGCGTGGATAGACATTGAAACCGCCACGAATGATTATATCTTTAACCCGGTCTACAATATAAATATAGCCATCTTCATCGAAACGGCCGATATCACCAGTGTGGAACCACCCGTTCCGAAATGCATCTTTAGTTGCAGCCGGCTTCTTGTAGTAGCCTTTCATCACATTGTGGCCGCAAACAACTATCTCGCCCGGTTCTCCTTGCGGTACATTCTCATCTTTCTCGTTTACTATGCGGATTTCCACGCCCCAAACAGGAAGGCCGACAGAACCAGGTTTACTTTCCCGATTAATCCGGTTGAAAGAAGCAGCCGGACTTGTTTCTGATAAACCGTATCCCTCAAGGATTTTTACATGAAATTTTTCATCAAAAGCTTTCATTACTTCCATTGACATGGCTGATCCGCCGGACACTGAATATCGTAAAGTTTTATAAATTTTGTCAAGATCGAATTTGTCAGTTTCCGGATAGTTAAGCAATGCCCAGTACATTGTAGGAACTCCGGCAAAGAAGGTGACGTTGTCACGCTGCATAATGCTTAAGGCCGCATCAGGATCGAAACGGGGAAGCAAGGTGATGGTGGCGCCGTTGTAAAAGCCGGCGTTCATTTGCAAGGACTGGCCAAAGGAGTGGAAAAGGGGCAAGGTGATAAGGTGTACGTCGTCGGGACGAGCTTCATACATGGTATCGCTGAGACGGGCGTTAAATACCATGTTTAAATGGCTGAGTTCGGCTCCTTTAGGTTGACCGGTAGTACCACTAGTATACATGATAATGGCCGTATCATCCGAATTGGTTTGAACCGTCGAAAACGTTCGTGGCTGATTGAGCATCAAATCGCCTAAAGTCTTGGCGCCATCAATGGTAGTAAGCGTGGCCGGATCTGCTGTTATAATAATAAAGTGATCACAAGCGCCTGCTTCCCGAAAACCTTCCCAACCCATTTTACCCATTGCTAACTGTTTTGTCCCTTCAAAACAAAAATAAGCTTTTGCATCGGAATCCATCAGGTGATAGGTGATCTCTCGTGGCTTGAGCAGTACATTCAACGGGACAACAACTGCACCGGCTTTGAGAATTCCATAATAAATAATTGGAAAATATGGCAAATTGAGACAGCTGAGTGCAACTTTGTCCCCCGGCTTAATTCCCAGACCTACCAGCCCATTTGCAACTTGATTGGCTGCCGCATTAACGGCCGCATACGGTAATCTTGTTTCGTTATAAATAACAGCAATGTGATTCGGCAGTTCCCTGGTGCTGCTTTCTAATAATGTCGCCAAATTTAACATTCTGATTCCTCTGCCTTTAATCTGAATCTTCCATGTACAATAAAGCCAGTTCCTAAGCGCCGAATATCTTTTGCCGAAAGATAAAGAAGACAGCCCCCAGAATACAAAGCCCCGCCCATAAGTAGTCCAGTCGGATGTCCTCCTTCATAAAGAAAACCGAAAAGGGAACAAAGACAATAAGAGTTATGACTTCCTGAAGAATTTTAAGTTGCCCGATATTCATAACACGATATCCGATTCTGTTTGCAGGTACCTGAATTAAATATTCAAACAGCGCTATCCCCCAGCTGATAAGTGCTGCGGCTATCCATGGCTTGCTTGATAAATTCTTCAAATGGCCATACCATGCAAAAGTCATAAATATATTACTGCAACACAGCAATAATCCTGATATAAATATTGTACGCATATTCTATCCCTTTAAGCTTTTCTCATATGCAAACTCCGCATTTATTGCATGAGTGCATAGGGCAGGGCGAAGATAATTTTGAAAGCAATGCTTTCTTATATTCTTTTTCAAAATAAGATTTATTAATGCCATGATCTATGAAATTCCATGGAAGCAATTCATCAAATGCTTTTATTCTGTAAACATAAAAGTCAGTATTTATAGATGAAGATTTTAGCGTTTTTGCCCAGTTGCCGCTGTTTGAATCAACAAGCGATAATAATTCGGCTATTTTGCGGTCTCCTCTAGAAATCAGCGCTTGCATATAGCTTTTTTTAGGGGATGCAGCATCTATTCTGAAATTTGCTTCTTTTTTTAAGCCGTTTTTTATATGCGATATCTTGTTTTTAAGGGAAGAAATGTCATCCATACCGGCCCACTGAAAAGGAGTGAAGGGTTTTGGGATAAACGGATTGATGCTTACGCTAATATGTCCGATACGTTTTTTTTCTCTGCTTGAGATAAGAAAGCGCCTCTTTATCTGCTTGCATAGAATTACTATTGATTCAACATCCTCCATAGTTTCAGTGGGAAGCCCAATCATGAAATATAGTTTAATATTCGGTATTCCTGCATCTACGATTATTTCTGTTGCAGATAGAATTTGATCTTCAGTTATTCCTTTGTTTATCACATCGCGAATACGTTGTGAACCACCATCCGGAGCAATTGTTGCTGTTTTTATCCCGCTCTTTTTAAGCGCAGCGGCAAGTTCATTGGATAGAGCATCCGCTCTTAGAGAACTGAAGGATATTTGAGCACCCTTATTTTGAGCTATACCGCAAAGCTCAGTAATTCCAGGAAGATCGGAAATTGCAGCTCCTACAAATCCTATCTTGTCTGTTATTGCTATCCCTTTATCCAGACATTTTTCAAGTGAAGTCAAAGTTCTGAACCGAGGAGGCCTGTATACAAAACCAGCGCTGCAAAACCTGCAACCATGGGGACATCCCCTTGACACCTCGATTAGAAAAGAACGGTCAAAGGTGGTGTTCTTGGATACAATCTTACTGCATGTTGATACGCTTGAAATATCTTTTAAATAAACGTGTTTGATTTTTTCCGGTACATCAGCTACCGGAAAAAAAGAGTGAAGGGTGCCGTCTTCATTATATGATGTTTTATAGAATGCAGGTACATATATGCCGGGGACTTGTCTTGCTGTTTTTAATAAAATATCTTTCTTTTCAATACCAGGCTCAAAATAATTCAAGAAACCTGGAAGTACTTCTTCTGCTTCACCTATAACAAAACAATCAATAAATTCACAAACAGGTTCCGGATTTATAAAACAGGCAACTCCCCCGGCCATAACAAGAGGGTAGGGGGTTCCTCTTTCGCTGGACTTCAGGGGAAGTCCTGATCTGTGTAAAATTGAAAGAATATTTACAAAATCACTTTCAAAGGATACTGAAAATGCGATTATGTCAAAATCAAGTAGCCGTCTTGACGATTCTATAGTTAATATCCGGTTTGTTATGCTATCGGGCAGAAAAGCCCTTTCACATACAATATTATCAAAGCTGTTTAAAATATCATATACTGTTTGAAAACCTAGATTTGACATTCCGACTTTGTAAGTGTTGGGATATACAAGAGCTACCCTGGTATGTTCTTTCCATTGCTTTCGGACAGCTCCTATCTCGGAATTCGATAAGTTATCTTTTTTTTGTTTTCCATACATGATATTGGCCGGCAGCCGCACTAAACATACAGAAGATTTAATCAGCCTTTTTCCTTAAAAATGTTGGAATATCAAGATCATTATTGTCAATAACAAGACCTTTATACCCTCTGTATGTTGCGCCTCCCGATTCGCCTACAGCTTCCTGCTGCCGAATAAAAGTTGGTACATCATAGTTTGCGGCAGCTTTTATATCTTCGATAGTAAGGCTTCTGACCTTTCCTCTCATCGGCGACTTTTCTTCTTTTTCTACAAATACTTCCACATCTGCCTGGCCTATTCCGGTTGCTATAACCGTTACACGCATTTCATCTCCGATTGTATCATCAACGGCCGTACCCCATATTATGTCAGCATCATCTCCTACTTCTCTGTATATGCGGTCTGAGGCTTCAGTCATTTCTTCCATTGTTAGATCGCTGCCGCATGTGATATTCATTAAAACACCTTTGGCGCCTTTTATTGAAATATCTTCGAGCAACGGATGTGATATGGCTTGCTCAGCAGCTTCAAGAGCCCTGTTTTCTCCTCTTCCAACTCCAATACCCATAATCGCCAGTCCGGCTTTGGACATAGTAGTCTTTACGTCGGCAAAGTCAAGGTTTACGAGACCGGGCATAACTATAAGGTCTGTAATTCCCTTTACGGAATGGAGAAGGACTTCATCAGCCTTTCTGAACATATCCATCATTTTGGCGTTCTTTGTTGCCAGTCCTCTCAGTCTGTCATTGGGAATAGTAATAACTGTGTCGGCAAATTTCTTGAGCTCATTTATTCCCTCTTCAGCCTGTTTCATACGTTTCTTACCCTCAAAAGAAAACGGTTTTGTAACCACTGCAACAGTAAGTGCACCGAGATCTTTTGATATTCTGGCTATAACAGGAGCAGCACCTGTTCCTGTTCCACCGCCAAAACCAGCTGTAATAAAAACCATATGGCTATCTTCAAGAGCTTTTTTGATATCTTCTTCTGTTTCAAATGCGGCGTCCCGCCCCATTTGAGGAATAGCACCCGCTCCGAGCCCCTGGGTTAGTTGCTCACCGATTTGAATCTTAACCGATGCCAAGGATTTTTCAAGAGCCTGAGCATCTGTATTTGCGGCGATAAACTTAACACCCATAAGATTTGAGGAAACCATATTGTTAATCGCGTTTCCTCCTGCACCTCCGACACCGATCACTTTGATTTTTGTAATACCTTCATTGTCTACGATGCTAAACATATTTCACCCCCTACGTTAATAATGTGTATCGTTCTCTGAACCATAAATTTACAGCCTGGTATTCACTTTGATTATTCAAATAACGTCATTAAACCATTTCTTCATTCTAATTATTACCCTGTTGAATATATTTCCGTCACGAATTCTGAACTTTTTCTGGGATTGATTTTTAGCTCCGTAGACAACAAGGCCAACTCCTGTGGCATACATAGGATTATTAACTACATCAACAAGCCCGGTTATTCCTATTGGCTTTCCGAGGCGGGTCGGAAGATTGAATACAGATTCTGCTATTTCTGTTACATCGTTTAAAAGAGCAGAGCCACCTGTAAGAACAACACCGGAATGGATTAAGTTTTCCATTTCTGCTTTGTAAATTTCTCTCTTTATCAGTGTAAAAATTTCTTCCATACGAGGTTCTAAAATTTCACCGAGAATCTGACGCGAAAGCTTCCTGGGAGTACGTCCACCCATGCTTGGTACTTCAATAGTATCATTACCGTTTATATTCTTGGCAACACAACTTCCGTATTTTATCTTTATTATTTCAGCATCGGGAATAGAAGCTCTCAATCCTACAGCAATATCGTTTGTGAGATTATTGCCGCCCAGAGCGAGAACGAAAGTATGCTTGATGTTTTTCCCTGAAAATACAGCAAGATCTGTTGTGCCTCCGCCCAAATCCAGAAGCATTGTGCCGAGTTCCTTTTCTTCTTGTGTCAGTACTGCCTCGCCGGAAGCAAGAGATTCTAACACAATATCGCAAACGTCCAGTCCTGAAAGATTGGCGCATTTTATAATGTTATGAGCGGATGTCACAGCGCCGGTTACAATATGTATTTTTGCTTCAAGCCTGACCCCCGACATTCCTATTGGATTTTGTATTCCGGTCTGGTCATCAACTATATATTCCTGTGGAAGTACATGTATTACTTCTCTATCCATTGGTATTGCTACCGCTCTTGCGGCGTCAATAACACGGTCAACATCCTGCTGGCTTATCTCACGTTCTTTAATAGGAACGATTCCTCTGCTGTTGAAACCTGTAATATGGCCGCCTGCAATTCCTGCATATACGGAAGAGATTTCACACCCTGCCATAAGTTCAGCTTCTTCCACTGCTTTTTTAATTGAATCTACTGTAGATTCTATATTTACGACAACACCTTTCCTGAGACCAATGGAGGGATGAGTGCCTATTCCAATTATATTAACATCTCTATCTGTCAGCTCTCCTACAACTGCACAGATTTTAGTTGTCCCGATGTCAAGGCCGACAACAATATTATCCCGTACCGGCATATTAATCCTCCTTATTGAATAATTAAACGCTATGGTTTAAGTATAAATATAATTCATCAAGCAAAAAACCAAGGTTCACTTGCAAGTCTTACCTGCTTCCCAGGGCTTTTAGCTTTTTGCACAACATTGTTGTCAACTTCATCTGACGGCAACTCAATTGCAGGGCATACAACCACACGATCAAGACCGTTATCCAAATATATGGTTTCATAATTTTTAAAATTCATTTCATTATTAACTTGGTTATGCACGGTTTTCAGTCTTTCATACTTATCCTGATAGTTGCCGTATCCAATCTTTATGATTCTGTTTTCTTCGAAAGCAATAATTGTTAAACCGATTTCCCTGTCAACCTGAATAAACTTTATCTTTGAGTTTGGCAGAATGCATTCGGGTTTCCGCCCTAGTTTTAATACTGTCATTACAGCATCAAATTGTTCTGAATTTTTACTTCCGCTTAAATCTAAATCTAAAAAGGAAAGCCCCTGTATTATCGGAACCCCCTCGGCATCAGAGACATCCTTTTCTTTAAAAACTTCTCCCTGCTCATTTAGTAAATACTTTTTCCCAAGATCAAGTACGGCTAAACATTTATGTTCTTTTATTGTTATTGCCATTTCCGATGGTATCATTCTTTTAACTTCAACTTCAGCCGTCCATGGGTTTGCCAATAGTTTTCTTCTGACCTTAGAGATATTTATAGCAAAAATATTATCTCCGGGAGAGATTCCGGATTCTTTAATTATTTCTTCCTTTGACAAAATATCGGTGCCTTTAATTCTAATGATTTTTGCTGTAAAATATTCTGATTGTGTTACACAGTCATATATAAAAATAAAAGCAAGACTTACAGCCGGAACAATCATGAGGACAAGACTAATCTTAAGGTAAAAGGTCATACGATCCTTTATATTGCCAAGCCGCTTTTTTCTGTTAAATTTATTTTTATGAATTATTTTTTTTCCCGAACGTTTAAATCCCAACAATTTTAACCTCCGGCAAAAGGTTAATGTTAAATTTATGAAATACTGTTTCCTGCACTAATTGCATAAGAGAAAGTATTTCAGAAGCCGATGCGTTACCTGTATTAACTATAAAATTAGCATGTTTTGCAGAAATTTCCGCTCCACCGACGCGTGCTCCCTTAAGGCCAGCCATGTCAATAAGTTGTCCTGCTGTTTTGCCTGACGGTGGGTTTTTAAAGAAGCATCCCGCACCAGGCATTTTGGTCGGCTGACTCTCGTTTTTCTTTTTTAAAATTATATCTGCCTCTTTTTTCAGTTGAAGTGTATCGGACATTCCCAGCCTGAAAAAACCTTCCAGTATTATTGGATCTCCATTCCCAGGAATAATCATTTCATTTTTCCAAGAGAGATTCCTGTAAGAAAAATCGATATCATCTTTTTCTATTTTCAATACAGGACCCGAAGATGGCAAAACATTTACAGATTCAAGAATATCAGATATTGAACCCAATGATGTTCCGGCATTCATCATGATAGCCCCGCCAACGGTTCCTGGAATTCCCAAAGCAAAATTCATTCCCGATAATCCTTTTTCTATGGCAAAGCGGCAAAGAGTTTGAGTTCTGACTCCGGCCATTGCAGTAATTATAACCGATTCATTTTCACTTTTTATACGAGAGACTTTGTCTAAACATTTTGTAAGAACAATTACTATTCCCTGTATTCCTTTATCCCTTACAAGAAGATTTGATCCGTCTCCTATTACGATATACGGGATATTCTTTTCTTCCGACCATGATACAAGTTCTGTAAGTTGTTCGAAGCTTCCGGGAGTTACAAATGCTTCAGCCGGACCTCCTATCTTATAATATGTGTGCTTTGACATTGGTTCATCAAATCTGACGTTGCTGCCAAAAAAATTAATGAGCCATTTTCTTATATTCTGATCAAGCAGCATTTTATTTTTCTTTCGATAAAGAATCAAAAACTGCCATACCGACCTTCCAGACGTCTCCTGCTCCAAGTGTGAGCAGTATATCGTTTTTAACTAATTTTTCTTTAAGATATGCAACTGAACTTTCCATATCATCCATGTAAACAACTTCTTTGTGACCATGAGCTGCAATTTCCTCGCACAAGAATCTGGAATCAATACCTTCGATCTCTTTTTCCCCTGCCGGATAGATCGGAAGAATTACAAGATGATCGGATTGATAAAATGCGCGGGTAAAATCATCAAAAAGCGCTTTTGTCCTGGAATACCGATGAGGCTGAAAAACAACAATAACACGTCGTTCCGGCCAGCAATCTTTTGCTGCCTGCAATGTAGTTCGGATTTCTGTCGGATGATGTCCGTAATCATCCATAATTGTAATTCCTTTTGCTTCACCTTTTATCTCGAATCTGCGTTGAACTCCCTGCATAGTTTCTAAAGCATCTTTTATTATATCAAAAGATATGTCGAGTTCCATGCCGACTGCGATACTGGCAAGAGAATTATATACATTATGAATTCCGGGAAGATTAAGAGCTATTTCACCCAGAGCATTTCCATTATAATAAACTTTAAACCTTGTTATTAATCCTTCAATTGAAACATTTTTAGCCTGAAAGACCGCCTGTGAGCTCATTCCATAAGTAGTGAAGCGTTTTTTGATTTTCGGAATGATATCCTGAATGTATTCATTGTCTAAGCATAGTACTGCAAGACCGTAAAACGGTATTCTGTCTATAAAGTTTAAAAACACATCCTTTATTGCGTCTATATCACTATAAAAATCAAGATGTTCTTTATCAATATTGGTTACTACAGCTATGGCAGGCGAATACTTCAGAAAAGATCCGTCACTTTCATCGGCCTCAGCTACAATGTAATTTCCCTGTCCAAGAAGGGCATTTGAATCTATGCTTTTAAGTTTTCCGCCTATTACTACTGTTGGATCAAGTCCTCCTTTTGCAAGAACGGATGCTATTATGGATGTAGTTGTGGTTTTACCATGTGCACCTGCAACAGCGATACTGTATTTTAGGCGCATAAGTTCCGCAAGCATTTCAGCTCTTGGTATCACAGGTATGGATACTTGCGTTGCAGCAACAACTTCAGGATTATCGGAACTGACCGCAGAAGAGATAACAACAACGTCAGCGCCCTCGATATTGCTTTCATGATGTCCTTTATATAAAAGGCCGCCAAGTCTTATTAATCGGTCGGTAATATCTGTTGAAGCCCTATCGGAACCCGAAACTTTATAACCAAGATTCAGCAGCAGTTCGGCGATGCCGCTCATACCGATTCCACCGATTCCAACAAAATGTATGTGATATTTTTTTCTATACATGCTTTATTGCCGCCTTAAATATTAAACATTTTATAGCAGTCATTTATAATAACAGCCGCTGCATCGGGTTTGCCGAATGTTTTTGCCAAAGATGCCATTTTGCTGAGTTCTTGTTTGTTTTCTGAAAAATACTCAATTTTTTCAGCAAGTATTTTTCCGGTTAAATCCTTTTCCGTAATCATTTTAGCAGCACCCGCATCACAAAGCGCCTTTGCATTTTGAGTCTGGTGGTCATTTGCTGCGAAAGGATAGGGAACAAAAATTGCCCCGCGCCCTATTACTGTGATTTCCGCTACAGTAGTTGCGCCAGCTCTGCAGATTATTAAATCAGCCTGGCTGTACTTTGTTGCCATATCATCAAAAAATGGTTTTACATCACAGCTAATTTTATGTTGCGCATATGCTTTGGCAACAGTTTCCGTATCTGAAGAACCTGTCTGGTGCACAAATAAAAAACCCTCTTTATTTTTGATATTTGATAGAGCGTCAATAATTGCAATATTTATGCTGTGAGCGCCCTGGCTTCCTCCAAGGATCAATACTGTAAATGCCTTTTTGCTCAGGCCATAATCTGTAATATTATTTTCTGCGATATCAGTTATTTCTTTTCTCAAGGGATTTCCTGAAACAAATACTTTTTCAGGATGTGCCAGCTTTTTTGTTTTTTCGAAAGATACATATATTCGGTCGGCAAAATAAGACAGCATCCGGTTTGTAATCCCGGGCAAAATATTTTGCTCATGCAAAGCTATCTTAATTCCAAGCAACCATGCCATCAGAATAACAGGACCGGAAGAATAACTGCCCACACCAAAAACAAGGTTTGGTTTAAATGCCTTTAGTATTTTGAATGAGTCAAAAATGCCTTTTGGTATTTTAAAAGCCGATATTAACTGCTTTGCAATTGTGCGCCCTTTTATACCTTCTACTGTAATAGTTTTATGGTTAAAACCTGCTTTGGCTAAGGTTATCTTTTCAAAAGAATTCCCTGTTCCTGTAAAAAGGATACTTGTGTCAGGGTACTTTGAAATACATTCCTGAGCTATAGCAATTCCGGGAAACAAATGACCTCCTGTACCGCCTCCTGCAATGATAATGCGCATGGCCATTAATTCTTACCTGCTATATGACTTTTTGGTGATCGGATTTCCGATATTCATCAGTATTCCCATTGCTGCCATATTTATAAGAAGTGATGTCCCGCCGTAACTTAAAAATGGAAGCGTAAGCCCTTTCGTTGGCAAAAGACCAAGAGTAACGCCCATATTTATACAAGCCTGCATACCTACCGCTATTGTAATTCCTGTTGCCAGCAATGCACCAAAAGGATCATCGGTTTTTCTGGCGATACTGATTCCTCTAAATAGTATAAATGCATACAAAATTATAATAATCACAACGCCAAAAAGTCCCAGCTCTTCACCAATAACAGAAAGAATAAAATCGGTATGAGGTTCGGGAAGATAATAAAGTTTTTGATAACCGTTCCCTATACCTGTGCCCCATATTCCGCCTGTTCCGAAAGCCATTAAGGAGTGAACTATCTGGTATCCTTCATCAGCAGAATATTGCCAGGGATCCCAGAAACTTAGCCAGCGTTTAGCTCTGTAGCCAGCACTTATCATATAGAAATAAGCAACGGGTAGAATCAGAAGCACTGACGAACCAAGATATAATATTCTTACACCTCCCACAAAAAGCATTAACCATGTCAGAGAGCATAGTATAACAACAGAACCAAAATCGGGTTGAAGTAATATAAGTAAAGTTAAGATTCCAAGAACCAGCACGTGCGGCAAAAAGCCTACATAAAAGTTTTTTATCTGCTCTCGTTTTTTGTCAATTGAATATGCAAGATATATAATTAATGACAGGCGGGCAAATTCGGAAGGTTGAATCGTAAGGCCCGCGAAGCGCAACCACCTTGCAGATCCTTTTACTGAATATCCTATACCCGGAATATGTATCGCAATAAGTAAAATAATTGAAAATATAAGAAGAGGATAGGCTAATACCCTGTAATACCTGTAATTGAAATGTCTGCAAGATACCAGTGCTATAACGCCTGCTAACGCAAACATAGCTTGCTTTTTCAAGAAATAATAATCCGTTCCGAATTTTTTCAAAGCAAGGACAGAGCTTGCACTGTAAACCATGATTATTCCGATTATTACCAGCATGAAAACAGGCAACAGGAGCTTAATGTCATAATATCCTGGTGTTTCCTCAGCCGCTGATAACATTTCTTTATTTCGTATAATCATTCATGAACCCATAAATAATAACTGTTGTTTTAACATCTGATAAATTCTTTTGACAAACTTCCGCACTCGCTTATGCCCAATGTTAGTCTCGTTTATATATTTAATAAGTTAACAGCATTGCGGAAAGCTTCTCCCCTGTGCGCATAACTTGTAAACATGTCGAAGCTCGAACAAGCCGGAGACAAAAGGACAACTTCGCCGGCTTCTGCCAGTTTACTTGCCGAAACAACGGCGTTTTCAAGTGAGCTTGACAGGATTGTTTCAACTGTGTTCCCAATGGCGGATTTTATTTCATCCTTTGCTTCACCAATAACGATTAATTTTTTTACATACTTTTTAGCGGCATCAGTCAATAAGCCAAAATTGCTTCCTTTGTTTCGGCCTCCCATTATCAGGACAACCGGTTTGTTAAATACTTCCAGCGCTTTTATAACCGAATCAACAGTGGTAGCCTTGGAATCATTATAATATTCTACTCCATTTATAGTTGCTACATGTTCAATCCGGTGCGGGAGGCTCCTGAAATTATCCAGTGCAGATTTTATTCCCGCCAAATTTCCCCCGGCAGCAAGACTTGCAAGAGTTGCTGCTGCAACATTTTCCATATTATGTTTTCCGGGAAGATGTATTTCAGAGAAAAGTAATGAAAAATTTCCTTCAAAAGTATGATCCTGAGATGTTGCCTTCTGATTCGTGGCAGCAAAGTTATTGTTAATATTAAAGACTATCCGGTCATCCGTTATTTTTGCAAACTCATTGTAATCATCGGCAACATTATGATTGAAAAAAGGTAATTTGCCGCACTTAATATCTTCTGCCATGGAAAAGATATGTTTATCCGAGGCATTGAATACTGCATGATCGCCGTATTTCTGGTTTTTAAATATTCTCATCTTTGACTTTGCATATGCGTTAAAATCCGGATAGCGATCAAGATGGTCTTCAGTAATATTTAGCAGAACACTTACTTTCGGCCTGAAAAAATCAATTGTATCCAGTTGGAAGCTGCTTATTTCAGCTACAATAATGTCTGCCTTGTTCCCGCAGTCGACATAATCGATAAGTGGTTTTCCTATATTGCCTCCGACAAAAACATTCAGACCTGATTCTTCAAGCATTTTGCCTGTAAGAGTTGTTGTAGTAGTTTTACCGTTTGTTCCCGTTATCGCAACTATAGGTTCTGTAATAAATCTTGATGCAAGCTCTATTTCACCCATAATGGTTGTACCGCTTCTTGCAGCGTTTGCTACAGGTTCAATTGTATGGGGTACGCCTGGGCTTAAAACAATCATTTCCGAATTTTTAAAAGAAGACGGATCATGAAATCCCAGTTCAACGCTGACCCCGATCTTCTGAAGATTGTTTGCAGCATCGGAAAGTTTATTATCATTTGAAGAATCGGTCACGATAACATTAGCACCTCGTTTTTTTAAAAAGGTGGCTACAGATATCCCGCTTTTACCGAGCCCTACTACAATTATTTTCTTTCCTGATAATTCCATCCCGATTGTTTCCAATTGTATTTATCTTTTTTAACCGCCTGAACGTTTATTTTAGCAAATTTCCAATTCCTGGCTCCTGTTACCCAACCACTGATCCCTGTATTTTTATCTTAATTTGAGTGTGCTTAAGGAAATAAGAAGAAGAGCGATCGCAACAATCCAGAATCGTACTATTACTTTCGGCTCAGGCCATCCTTTCAATTCAAAATGATGATGAAGAGGAGCCATTCTGAACATCCTTTTGCCTTTTGTAAGCTTGAAAAAGCTCACCTGAACAATTACAGACAATGCTTCAATAACAAATAATCCACCGACTATAACAAGCAAAAGCTCCTGTTTTGTAATTAAAGCAACGGTTCCTATAATGCCTCCTAAAGAGAGAGAACCGACATCTCCCATAAAAATCTCTGCCGGATAGGCATTGAACCAGAGGAAACCAAGACCGGCTCCGATAAGGCTGCCGCAGAATATAGCCACCTCGCCGCTACCGGGCACATGGGGAATCTGAAGATATTCGGCGATTTTTACGTTTCCGGCAACATAAGCAAAAATCATATAAGCTACTGCAACAATAACCGTAGATCCTATGGCAAGACCATCAAGACCATCTGTAAGATTAACCGCATTCGATGTTCCCACAATAATAAAGGCAGCAAAGAAAATATAAAAAAAGCCAAGGTCAGGTGAAAATTTCTTGAAAAAAGGAAAAGTCAAAGTGCTTGAAAAATCAGGGCTGATATATATAAGAGTGCTTACTATCAGGGCAAGTATCGATTGCAGGATAAATTTGTTGCGCGGACTTAGCCCCATATTATGTTTTTTTACCTGCTTTCGATAATCATCTATAAAACCTATCGAAGCATACCCTATTGTTACAAGAAGAAGTATCCAGACATAGCAATTTGATAGATTGCTCCACATAAGTGTTGTAACTGTGAGTGAAAAGACAATAAGCGTTCCGCCCATAGTTGGTGTGCCTGTTTTTTTCTGATGACCCTTTGGCCCTTCTTCACGAATGTGCTGGCCGATCTGCAAATGCGTGAGTTTGCGGATTACCCAGGGCCCCAGCAAAAAGCAGATTAAAAATGCAGTTAAAACAGCATATATCGTTCTGAATGTAATGTATCTGAATACATTAAAAAAAGAAAATTTTGTATAAAGCGGATATAGTAAATGATAAAGCATGTTTTTTCTTGTCTTTTAGTTTGATTTGGTTGTTGTTCCAGCCCATTCTTTTAATTTTATAACTATTTTTTCCATTCCCATAGCCCTTGAACCCTTGATAAGTATCCAGTCTTCGGGTTTTAACCATTCTTTAAGGTCGCTTAAAATATCTTCTTGTGATCCTGTAAAAACAGAAGAAATATCCATTCCTCCTATAATGGCACCGGCAGCAATGTTGGCGGAAAATTGACCTGTTGCATAAAGCCTTTCAATGCCGGATTCAGCACAAAGCTCGCCTATTTTTTTATGCAGACTTTCAGAGTACATTCCAAGCTCAAGCATATCTCCTGCAACAAGGGCGCCTCTTTTTTTGCCTTTAAATCCGGAAAGCGACCTTATGGCTGCTTCCATGGAATCGGGGTTTGCATTGTAAGAATCGTCAATAATAGTAATCCCGTTTTGCAAGGTGGAGATATTCATCCTGCCTTTTGCAGGAGTGAAATTTTCCAGGCCTGTCTTTATATCATATGCACTGAACTTAAGAAGATATCCTACAGAAGCGGCTGCAAGAGCATTCGATACCATAAACTGTCCCGTTACCGGAAGTTCGACTCTTATAGATTCATAGGGTAACTTAAGAATAAAAGAAGTTGAGGTTTCTTTTATCTCAACAGAAGAAGCCTGAATCAAGGCGTTTTTCGAAAGCCCGAAGCAAATTACATTTCTTGTTGTTTTGCGGGCAAGGTGCATGACTCTTTCGTCATCTGCGTTAAGTACTGCTGTTCCATCAGGTTTTATGCCGTTGAGCAGTTCTCCTTTCGCATTCATAATGCCTTCGATGGATTTCAATCCTTCAAGATGCGCTCTTCCTATATTTGTTATCAAACCTATGTCCGGTTTGCATATTTCAGCAAGTTTTGCTATTTCACCGGGATGATTCATTCCGAGTTCAACTACTGCCCATTTATGAGATGGACTTAACCTGA
Source organism: Pseudomonadota bacterium (assembly GCA_018901125.1). Lineage (GTDB taxonomy): Bacteria > Desulfobacterota > Desulfobacteria > Desulfobacterales > RPRI01 > RPRI01. Next base: position 25,915 of record JAHIFE010000057.1, read on the forward strand.
GAAGGGTTAAAGGAAGGCCGATTTCGTTATTCAGGTTCCCCGTTGTTGAGAGAGTATCAAAACGGCGGGAAACTATTGCTTTTGTCATTTCTTTTGTAGATGTTTTGCCATTTGAACCGGTAATTGCAATTACCGAAACATCAGCTCTTGTCCTGTTATAAGCTGCAAGATCACCAAGTGCTTTAGTAGTATCATCGACTTCCACACAAAAAACATCCGGATTTATTAATCTGTCACACAGAATTTCTTCTGTTTTTTGTTTGTTTATGACCAGCCCTTTTATCCCTTGTGCAATAACCTCTTCGGCAAAATTATGCCCATCGTGATTGATGCCTTTTATTGCAACAAAAAGTTCTCCGGCTGTTATTGCCCGTGAATCAATGGAAACACCGGTAAATGTTTGCTTGTTTTTCCCTGAAACAACAACACCTCCTGTTGCTTTCATTATTTCGTCCGCAGTCCACGGGATTGTTTGTTTCATATTACTATCTCTCTGTTTCTATTTGTGAAAGCGCAAGCCTTGCTTCCTGCCTGTCATCAAAAGGAAAAGAATCCTTTCCTATAAGCTGATAAGTTTCATGGCCTTTCCCTGCTATCAGAACGATATCGTCGGCCTCAGCTATTTTTATTCCAAGATGTATGGCTTTTTTACGGTCAGGTTCAACAAGATAGCCCCTTTTATAAGGCAGGAGTGAAAGCCCGGATGATTCATCATATCGATCTGTATTATTCTGTTTTATTCCGGTTAATATTTGATTTATAATTTCCATGGGGTCTTCCGTCCTCGGATTATCGGATGTAATAACTGCAAAATCGGAAAGACTCGCAGCCAGTTCTCCCATCAAAGGACGTTTTGTTTTGTCTCTGTCTCCACCGCACCCGAAAACACATATCAGCCTTCCCTTGGCAATCGGTCTTAAAGAGAGAAGTACATTTTTGATGGCATCCGGCGTATGTGCATAATCTACATAGACCGAAATGCCGGCTACATTATTTATTTTCTCTAAACGACCCGGGATTACAGAAAGTGATTCAATCCCATTTTTTATTATTTCAGAAGAAATCCCAAGCCCTGAAGCTACACCAACAGCACTTATAATATTTTCAATATTGTGTTTTCCAACAAGATCAGACTCAATTGTAAAAGAGCTTTCGGGGGTTGAAATTAAAGCTTTTATCCCCATCGTATTTACGGTTGAATTTTTTGTATATACGGTACATCCGGAATCGGAGCCTGTTTTTATGCACTTGGCTGAAAGAATACCTGAAAGAACTCTTCCCCTCTCGTTGTCGCAATTTATCACAGCAAAAGCTTTTTCTTTTTTTGGCCCTGTAACAAGCGATTCTGTAAACAGCCTTTTTTTAACCGCCCAGTAGCCTTCCATATTTTTATGATAGTCAAGATGGTCTTGTGTAAGGTTTGTAAAAACAGCACAATCAAAAAAACAGCTCTCAATTCTGAAAAGATCTATGGCATGAGATGACACCTCCATAACTACATGGGTTATGCCGTCAGTTACCATTTCAGAAAGAATTTTTTGAAGATCAAGCGACTCAGGTGTTGTTACGGGACTTGGAAAGGTTTTGCCGGAATAACGACAATTAATAGTTCCTATGACACCTGTTCTAAATCCGGCTTTCTGGAGAATACTTTCTACAAGATAGGCAGTAGTAGTCTTGCCATTGGTCCCTGTAATGCCAATAATCACTAATTTTTCAGAAGGGTTTCCATAATATTTTGCAGCAATCCGGCCAAGAGCCTTTCTGGTGTTTTCAACCTCAATTATTATAGAATTCTTAACCGACTTTTTTTGAGCCACTATTGCTGATGCACCCTTTCCTATAGCTATATCGATAAAGTCATGGCCGTCTGCTTTGTGGCCTGGAATAGCAACGAAAAGACCGGACGGTTTTACATCCTGTGCCTTGTAATGTATCGAGGCAATATCAGGATCCAAATAAAAATCCGAATATTCACAATTACCGTAAAAGATGCCGGAGTTTTTATTTTCTTCCGATGTTGTTTTTATAGTGTCCGATTTTTTCAGCATGTCAGGAAAACTCATCGATTTTATTTGTTGGCATTTTCCGTCCATAGTTATGGCTTTAACAAGAGATGACAGTTTCAACTCAGCAACCTGCCTTCCCGCGACACTGTGATTCTGTCGGTCTGTCTGATATTTGGTGGCACATTAAGATAAGTTAAGGTTTCCTGGGCTATCTTCTTAAAAGCCGGAGCAGCTACAATACCTCCGTAGTGATTTTTAGTAGGTTCATCTATTATAACAAGGATGGCAACTTCCGGATCTTCAACAGGTGCAAAACCGATAAAAGATGAAATATATTTACCCCTTGCATATCTTCCTGTTTTATCAACTTTCTGAGCGGTCCCAGTTTTGCCGCATACTGTATAACCATCTAGTATAGCATTGAAACCGGTTCCTTCCTTGGTTGTTACAGATGCTAATATATTTTTAACTGTATCAGCTGTTTTTGGTGAAATTGCCTGACGTACAGGTGTAGGTCCAAAGCTTTTGATTGCCTGACCATTTTTATCCAAAATAGTCCGGACAATATATGGTTTCATTAAAAGACCGTTGTTTGCTATCGCCGATATTGCTGTAATAAGCTGTAAAGGAGAAGCGGAAATTCCCTGTCCAAAAGAAATGGTACCTACATCAATATTGCGCCAATTTTTATAAGAAGCCAGAAAACCGGATGTTTCTCCAGGACAATTAATCCCTGTTTTTTCACCGAAACCAAAATTTTTAAGGGTTTTGTGTAAAGCCTCAGGCCCTATTTTTTTCACAATTTTATATGCACCTATATTGCTTGAATATTTAATAAC
>JAHIFE010000058.1 GCA_018901125.1 Pseudomonadota bacterium
ATATAACTGTAGATGCTGTATTATCCATAGGCAAGATCGAAAGCATTTTTTATTATTTCAATTTCAGGCTCTCTTTCTCCCGGACTTATTGATACAACATCAAATCTTGCTTTAACACCACTCTGCTTTGTTTCTTTTAAAAAGTAAAGGGCCACCATGGAAATTTTTTTCATTTTTTTTGGAGTTATTGCATATTTGGGACTTCCGAAATCGCCGGTTTTTCTGGATTTTACTTCAACAAATACCAAGGTATTTTTTTCTTTTGCGATTATATCAATTTCACCTAACTTTGTGCGATAATTCTGCTCAATTATTTTGTATCCATGCTTTTTAAGGTACAAAACAGCAAGAGATTCGCCTTCTTTTCCGAAAAGTTGATCTTTTGACGGCATATATTATTCCTTGCACATAAGCCCTTAAAGCTTCCGGCACGATTATAAAACTAAAGGCTCATATCCTCTCTAAATCTGTTTGGCTTATAACTTCTTTAACCCCTTTAAAGCCTCGTCTGTGAATAGGGCAGCAGCCTGATCTGCGGATTGCTTCTTTGTGTTCTTTGGTTGGATATCCTTTGTGTTTGATGAATCCATATTCAGGATATTCATAATGATATTTCTCCATAAGCCTGTCCCTTGTAACCTTTGCAATAATTGATGCTGCGGCAACTGATAAACTCAAAGAATCGCCGTGTGGAATAGTTTGCTGTGAAAGGGTATAGGGTATAGGGATAGGAAATATTCCATCAATAAGAAGAAAATCGGATTTCGGCGAAAGGTTTTGAACCGCAATTGACATTGAGAGAAGTGATGCCCTGAGAATATTTATACGCTCAATTTCTGTTGGGTCAATTATCCCGATTCCTATTGAAACGGCACGTTCATATATAATGTTGTAAAGAAAATCACGCTTTTTGGGAGTTAATTTTTTTGAGTCTGTAACACCTTCAATAGGATATGAAAGAGGAAGAATTACTGCTGCGGAAACAACAGGGCCGGCAATAGGTCCTCTGCCGGCCTCGTCTACGCCTGCTATTTTATTATAGCCTTTTTCGAAGGCACTCAACTCATATGCCCACAGGTCGTTTCCCATGGTCTATCTTCTCAATTTACGCGGCGTTCTTTTAACCTTGCGGCCTTGCCTCTGAGTTTTCGAAGGAAATAAATTTTTGACTGCCTTACGCGGCCATGACTCATAATTTCGATTCTGTCTATAACAGGCGAATTAACCTGGAATATACGTTCTACGCCAACGCCATATGATATTTTTCTAACAGTAAAAGTCGAATTGGCAGTTTTTCTGTGTCTGCCGATAATAACTCCCTCAAATACCTGAATACGTTCTTTTTCACCTTCTTTTATTTTGACATGGACTTTAACTGTATCTCCTGTCTTAAATCCTGGAAAATCAAGCCGCATGCTTTCAAGTGCCAACTGTTTTAAAATGTCCATCGATAATCTCCTAATATAAAATATAATTTGTTTTCCCGACGTCACATAGAGAAAACAAGGATAGCTAAAAACCTCTATTTATAAAAAAACAACCTGTTTTCAACCACAAATAAGTCTGTCCAAAACAATTGAACATGCCGACCTGACTGAAAGGTGATTGTAGTCAGTATTTCCTTTTATTGGTTCAAGTTTATAATCTGCTGTTGAAATTATTTCCTCAGCAAGTCCCCAGCCTGTTCCAAAAACGATAAGATACGGACTCAAATCTTTGAGCATTTCCTTAAATTTACAAAAGCTGATATAATCAGTACTATCTTTTGCACTTGTTACTACTGTTTTAGGATAACTCTTTTCCTTGAAACTGATTTCTTCCAAAACATCTTTAATCGAGTTCTTTATATATATCAGCTCAAGAGCCTCACGCCTTTTGGGGTTGAGGGCAGATCCCGCTCCGCTTGTCCAGTGAGAGATAATTTGCTGAGCAAGCTCTTTCTGGTCATCAAGCGGTGTAACTACATAAAAACTTTTTACTCCGTATGTTTTTGCCGCCCTTGCCATGTCATGCAGATCAAGGTTCGTTATCGCAGATGCTATAATGTCACCGGATTTGTTAATTACCGGATAATGTACCAGAGCCACGTAAAGATTGGGTTTGAATAATATTTTCAATATCGCGGCACCACTTTTTCAGTATTTCATTTTCCTGTTTTGTAAGAGGTCTGTTTTCAATAAGATCCGGCCTTTTAAAAAAAGTGCGTATCAAAGCAGCCTCAAGCCTCCAGTCATTTATATCCTTGTGGTTGCCGGAAAGCAGCACCTCGGGTACTTTTGACCCTTCAAATTCTCTTGGTCTTGTATAATGGCAGTAATCAAGCAACTTGCCGGAAAATGAGTCCTGCAAAGCTGAGTCCGGACTGCCAAGTACTCCCGGAATCAGGCGTGTTACAGCTTCAATAATTACCATTGCAGCAAGCTCCCCACCCATTAGCACATAATCACCCAGGGAAATTTCATCATCAATAAAATTGCTGCATATACGTTCGTCGATACCCTCGTATCTTCCGCAAACAAGATTAAGCCCTTTTGATGCAGCTAATTTGCTTGCTAAATTCTGGTTAAAAATACGTCCCTGAGGGCTTAACAACACTGTTTTTGAATCGGGATTAATCTCTTTTGCCATTCTTATAGCATTTGCCAGAGGTTCGGGCTTCATAACCATTCCGCAACCACCACCAAAAGGTCTGTCATCAGTTGTCTTATGCTTGTCTTTCGCAAAATCCCTTATGTTTATTGCTGAAGCATAAATATGGTTCTCGGCAATCGCTTTTTTAATTATTCCATAAGCCCAGAAGGAATTAAACATTTCAGGAAATATTGTAAGAACTGTAAATTTCATAATAAGTCCATTACAAGATGTTCGCTAAAGGCCTTCCGGCAATTGAACTTTCATAGTTTTTTGGTCAAGATCAATATCTAAGACAACAGACTCCAATGCTGGTATAAGAACTTCTTTTTCTTCATTTTTTACAATATACACATCATTGCTGCCTGTTTGTATAATTGACTCAACCTTACCAAGAAGATCGCCATCAGTTGTATATACATTCAGGCCAATTATATCATCCCAGTAATAAGTTTTTTCTTCAAGTTCGGGAAGCTTTGCCTTTTCAATAAAGATCTCATATCCCTTTAAGCTGTGAGCCAAACTCCTTGAGTCTATGCCTTCAAACAAAACAAGAGCAAAACGGGAATGAGGTGCAGACCATTTTACTCTGTAGCAAGAAGCAGTTGAATCGGAGTCATTCTTAAAATAAAGAGTATTTCCGGTTTCAAAAGCAGAAAATGACTTCGAATAGGAATAGACCTTTATCGCACCATGTATTCCATGGGCATTCACGACCTTTCCAATTGGAAGAAAACCCTCTTTACTCACAGATTATTCAATAATTTCTAGAACAGTGCGTTTTTTTACTTTTGCAGATGCTGCGCTTAAAATTGTCCGCATTGCCCGGGCAGTCCGGCCCTGTTTCCCAATTACCTTCCCTAGATCCTCTTTAGCCACTTTGAGTTCTAATACAGAAGTTTGGTTTCCCTGCACCTCTTCAACTTTTACTTGTTCAGGATTATCTACCAGGGCCTGTGCTATAAAATAGATCAGATCTTTCATGGCTCCATCTCCTTTTTAATTTGCGGTTGAGGATAAGGACACAACAAAAAAAACTACATAAATAAAGGCTGCATATAAAGCCTATCGTATAAACCTTAAAGCCAGCGTAAAGGCTAATCGCTTTTGTGCTAAACACTCTTGATATGGTTCTAACGAATTTAGATGTCAGGTTTGTTGCTTTCAGAAAACCCTGCACAGCATAAATCTGCTTTTTCCGAAAATATTAATCTATAATTTTTCTTTTTTCAAAATATTTTTTACCGTATCTGTTGGTTTTGCTCCCTGACCGATCCAATATTTTATCCGTTCCCCTTTGAGAGAAACCTTTGCAGGATCTAAAACCGGTTCATATGTGCCTACTGCTTCTATATATCTGCCATCTCTTGGACGTTCGGAATCGGCAACGACAATTCTGTAAAAGGGCTTTTTTTTCGCTCCATGTCTTGCCAATCTGATTTTAACTGCCATATTTTTGCTTCTCCTCTAAAACGGCAACATGCCGCGCTTGATGCCGCGCATACCGCCTTTATTGATTTGTTTCATTATTTTCATAGCCTGAGCATAATTTTTAAGAAGTCTATTAATGTCTTGTACGCTAGTTCCACTCCCCTTGGCAATCCTTTTTCTTCGATTTCCATTAATTATGGTATATTGTCTGCGTTCCAAGGGAGTCATTGAATTAATTATCGCTTCAATTTTAACCAACTCTTTTTCGTCAACATTTACGTTTTTAAGCTGTTTATTTTTGCTTAATCCAGGAATCATGCTGAGAATGTCGGATATTGAACCCATTTTACGAATCTGTGCCATCTGGTCGCGAAAATCTTCCAGAGTAAACTGGTTTTTTCTTAGTTTCCTTTCAAGCTCAACAGCCTGTTTTTCGTCTGAAACGGACTGTGCCTTTTCAATAAAAGTCAGGATATCGCCCATTCCGAGTATTCTTGAAGACATCCTGTCAGGATAAAACGGCTCAAGCGCGCTTAATTTTTCACCTACCCCTATAAATTTTATAGGTTTGTCTGTTATTGCCTTAATGGATAATGCAGCACCGCCTCTGGCATCTCCATCCATTTTAGTAAGAATAACACCACCGATATCAAGCGAGTCATCAAATGATTTTGCAATGTTTACAGCATCCTGACCCGTCATAGCATCGGCAACAAGGAGTATATCCGATGGTTTGATCGCATTCTTGATGCGGCTTAGTTCTGCCATAAGCTCTTCATTAATATGAAGGCGTCCTGCTGTATCGAGAATGAGTGTATCGCAGCCCAGTTTTTGAGCAGCCATTTTTGCTTTTAAGCATATATCAACAGGATCCATATCAACTGTAGATTCAAAACACAAAGCGCCTATTTGATCAGCTATCTTTTTCAGCTGGTCAATAGCAGCAGGGCGATAAACGTCTGCAGGAACGAGAAAAGGTTTTTTGCCTTTTTGCCGCAAAAAAATTGCGAGTTTTCCGGCTGTAGTTGTTTTACCTGAACCCTGTAGACCTACAAGCATTATTGAGGCAGGTGTTGGCCCTGAAAGAACAATTTCCTGGTGCGAAGAACCCATAAGCCTGGTAAGTTCATCATTTACTATTTTAATAACCTGATGCCCAGGCGTCAGACTGGCCATTACTTCCTGGCCTAAAGAACGTTCTTTTATATCCGCAACAAGTTTTTTAACAACCTTATAATGAACATCGGCCTCAAGAAGTGCCATTCTGACTTCTTTCAAGCCCTCTTCGATATTCTTTTCGTTTAATTTGCCGTGCCCTTTAAGCTGCTTGAAAACATTTTCTAGTTTTTCACTTAAACTTTCAAACATAACCAATAATTACTCTATTTAATATTAAACATACAGAAAGAGGATAAGCCCTCTATTACCAATTACAGGTATCCAATCTACCTAAATAAATTAATAAATTTAATTTTAATTTCATGCTATGTCAAGAATAATATTAAATCGTTGCGAATCCACAATACCTCCCGACTGCCTAAGTATTTGCATTATGTATCTGCTATTTATTGACTTAATGTTTTATCCGGAGTATAAAGCCATAAATTTCACAACATTGAAGAGTTTATACAGCCGTTACTTATTTATCTATGGCGTAATGTCCTTTGTAGCTTTTTATCTTACGTTTATATAAAAAGAAACCTTTTGAAAGTGGCTCATCAGACTTAAAATTTTGCTTAATGCATAAAACAAACGGTGAAAATCCCAATGCATAAGGATCAATTAATAAAGCTTTTAAATCAGCCTGATACACAGGAAGAACTTCTTAAGCTTATCCATGAGCTACAGTTGCGTCAGATTGAACTGGATATACAAATCGAAAAGCTAAGAAAGACCAATGAGGAACTTGGTAATAGATATAAAAAATATTCGGATTTGTATGAATTTGCCCCCGTAGGATATCTTACGCTTGATGAAAAAGGCAATATACTTAAATTTAATTCCGCAAGTTCAAAATTGCTTGGAGTTGAAAGATCAAAATTAACAGGGATTCCTTTTTGCCGGCTTGTTGCTGAAGAATCTATCCCTCTTTTTAAACAGTTTATTCAAACTGTTTTTTCAAAACAGGCAAACGCATCATGTGAACTTAAGATAAAAGTACAAGGGAAGAAGCGAATTTATTTGCATATAGAAGGCACGAGTAAAATACCCGGCCTGAAATTGAAAAATCGATGTCTTGCGGTTATCGGTGACAGTACTGCTTATATTGAAGCGAATAATGCTTTGAATGAGTATATGCAAAAACTCAACAAACGTGTAAAAGAGCTGGATTGCCACTATAAACTTTCCAGCCTGAAAAGCAATAGCTTGGCAGAACTACTCCAGAAAACTGCTGAGATTCTTCCTCCGGCATGGCAGCATTCAGATAAAGCATGTGCCCGTATTATCCTGGATGGACAGTCGTATAAGACAAGAAATTTTCAAGAGACAATATGGCGGCAAGCAAGCAATATCATAATAAACGGAAGGCCTGCCGGTACGGTTGAGGTTGGTTATCTGGAACAAATAGCTCAAAGCAGTGAAGAAGATCCTTTTCTTTTTGAAGAAAGAAATCTTCTTGATGTGATTGCAACACGGATTTCAAAGATTATTGAGCGCGTCCGTGCGAAAGAAGCTTTAAGTAATGCCTTCAAAGCCTCGCAATTGCGCGAAAGAGAAATAGCCGCTCTTTTTAATAGTTCCCGTGCAATCTTGAAAAATCAAAGTTTTCCCGATGCAGCCCGTGCAATATTTGATGCCTGTAAAGAACTAATCGGAGCTTCTTCCGGATATGTCGCTCTTTTATCAATAGATGGAATTGAAAATGAAGTACTTTTTCTGGATTCTGGCGGATTGCCATGTAACGTCGATTCTAAGCTTCCCATGCCCATTCGCGGTCTCAGAGCCGAAGCTTATCGCACAGGAAAAACAGTGTATGAAAATAATTTTTCAAACAGCAGCTGGATTCAGTTTATACCCAAGGGGCATGTCAGGCTTAATAATGTTCTCTTTTCTCCTTTGGCAATAGGCGGCAAGGTTGTTGGAATTATGGGCATTGCCAATAAATCCGGCGGATTTACTGAAGACGATTCCAGAATGGCAACCTCCTTTGGCGAGCTTGCATCTATCGCACTTATGAACAGCATGTCCATAGAAACTATAAAAGAATTGAACCGGAATCTTGAACTACGTGTTGAGGAGCGAACTGCCGAACTTCAGACCTCAAACAAGTATCTTGAGCAGGAGATAGAAGAGCATCGTGAGGCAGATAAAGCCCTTCGTAAAGCCCTTTCTGAAATTAAAAAGTTGAAAGACCAGATAGAGGCCGAGAATATTTATCTTCGCAAAGAAGTAAAAACACAACATCAGTTTGCTGATATTATTGGCAACAGTGACAGTATGAAACATGCCATATATTTGTCGGAACAGGTTTCTAATACAAACACTACGGTTCTCATACAAGGCGAAACCGGTACCGGCAAAGAGTTATTTGCAGCTGCCATACATAACTTGAGTCCACGCAAGGATCGCCCGATGATCACTGTCAATTGCGCCGCCCTCCCTTCCAATCTGATAGAAAGTGAATTGTTTGGAAGAGAAAAAGGTGCTTTTACCGGAGCTGATTCTCTTCAGGTGGGACGGTTTGAGATTGCAAACAACTCAACGCTTTGCCTTGACGAAATAGGAGAACTGCCGCTTGAAATCCAGGCCAAGTTGCTTCGTGCAATTCAGTATAGCAAGTTTGAACGCCTGGGGTCATCTAAAACTATAAAAGTTGATGTTCGTATCTTGGCAACAACCAATCGAAACCTCGAGGAAGAGGTTCGAAACGGCCGTTTCCGTCAGGATCTTTTTTATCGGCTCAACGTTTTTCCCATAACTGTTCCTCCCCTGCGCCGGCGTAAAGAAGATATTCCCTTGCTTGTAGGGGCCTTTGTAAGTAAATTTGCAAGAAAATCCGGGAAAAAGATTGATTCCATTCCAAAGGAAACGATGAGGATCCTTCAGGATTATAGCTGGCCAGGAAACGTTCGTGAGCTTGAAAGCGTTATTGAAAGGTCTGTGATCTTATGCCCGGAAACCACGCTTTATCTGGCAGACAAACTGGAGCCTGTACCACTTCCATTGTCGTCTGGTATCAGTACTCTGGAAGAAATAGAACGAATGCATATACTTAGATCCCTTTCACTTACCGGCTGGCGTATCAACGGAAAGAACGGAACTGCCTCCCTGTTAGGTATTCACCCAAGCACATTGAGAGCAAGGATGCATAAACTTAAGATAAAACGGCCTGAGTACTGATTTGGATAACCCGGTCGTGTCCTGTCCAATATAATATCAATATTTTGATATCCAACCAAATATTGAGACCTGCATATTAGTTTGCTATTCATGCCCGATCCTATCGTTTGACATAACTTATTGTTATATAAATATTATAAAAATATTTTTCCTCTATACCTGCTTATGGCAAGAAACTTGCTTGATATTATAAACAGACGTGTTTGTCATATGAAAGGAGGTGATATTAACCGGTATATCGTCTGTCTAATCTCATGTGAAATAATGTTGTTTATAGTAAAACATTTTTTATCCCAAACCAGAATTTGTATATTGAAAATAGAAGGAGTCGATAATGTATGACAAAAATGAACTGTGCGAAAAAATAAAATCAATATATCCGGACATCGGCGTATGCGGAATAGATGTCAAGATCGACTATGATAAAACAAAAAAAACCTGGATAGTGGGTCTTAAAAAGGGGAGCCATGAGCTGAAAACTCATTTGGAACCCGGAGACGCTGATGTTTGTATGGCTGGCAAACAATGTATCGGCCTGGGAATTCAGATTGCACAGCTTCGTTCCAACGTAGATCTGACATAAGGTATGAAGTATTTACCCTAAAACCATTCAAATCACCGGAGGATAAAATGGATAATTCATGCGAAAAAAAACTTGAATGCTACACCGGGTATCTTTCAAAAAGTCCTTGCAGAGATTGTAAGTTAAAAAAGAATCTGCCGGCCTGTTCCGATGATTGCAAGATATTGAATCAAGTACAGATGGATCTGGTTGGCATAATATCATGCACAAATAATTTTTCGGAACTTGAAACTTTTTCACTTTCATATTCCCAACCTTAATCCTTATTGCAACAAAACTCAAGCCATCATCGGCTCAAGATCAGGGTAACCGCATTCGTCATTCCGGCGAACAGACTGTGTCGTAATATTATTTGCAGTACAAAATTTAAACGTTCTTTGACAAAAAATATTAGAAATCAGTTTCTAAAGATAAATCGGGATAATTTCATATGTCATTGGTTCATGTTTCTTCCTTCA
>JAHIFE010000059.1 GCA_018901125.1 Pseudomonadota bacterium
AAGTTTGGTCATAACGCCGCCTAATGTCTCAATACCAAGAGATAATGGCGTTACATCCAGAAGAAGAACATCTTTCACATCCCCTTTGAGAACTCCGCCCTGTATGGCAGCTCCTATTGCAACAACCTCATCGGGATTAACACCCCTGTGAGGCTCTCTCCCCAACAATTTTTTTACACGTTCCTGAACAGACGGCATACGGGTCATGCCGCCAACTAATATAACCTCATCAATCTGACTGGCTGAAAGCCCAGCATCCTTCATGGCAACCCGGCAGGGCTCTTCCAGTTTATCAAGAAGATCTGCAACAAGACTTTCCAGTTTAGCCCTTGTCATTTTAAGGTTCAGATGTTTGGGCCCGCTCGCATCGGCTGTTATAAAGGGAAGATTCACATCGGTTTCCATAGATGTTGAAAGCTCCATCTTTGCTTTTTCAGCAGCCTCTTTAAGTCGTTGCAATGCCATCTTGTCACTTCTTATATCAATGCCGGATTCTCTTCTGAATTCGGATGCAAAATAATCTATAAGCCTTAAATCAAAATCTTCACCGCCAAGATGAGTGTCACCGTTTGTGGCTTTCACTTCAAAAACACCATCCCCGATTTCAAGGACAGATACATCAAAAGTGCCGCCGCCAAGATCAAATACGGCTATTTTTTCCTCTTTTTTCTTGTCCAGACCGTAAGCAAGAGATGCGGCAGTGGGTTCGTTTATAATCCTTAATACATTCAGACCTGCTATCTTACCTGCATCTTTAGTGGCCTGCCTTTGGCTGTCGTTAAAATAGGCCGGAACAGTAACAATTGCATCAGTTACCTTTTCTCCAAGATAATCTTCAGCGGTTTTTTTAATATTTGCGAGTATGTATGAAGATATTTCAGCAGGGCTGAGAGGCTTACCCTGAAGATCTATACTCACATCTCCGTTACTGGCCTGCTTGATTTTGTACGGAAGTATCTTTGCGTCTCTTTGCACTTCGGCAGAGCTAAATTTGCGGCCTATCAGCCGTTTGACTGCATAGACCGTATTTTCCGGGTTTGTTATTGCCTGCCTTTTTGCTATCTGGCCGACAAGCCTTTCACCGCTGCTGGATATGGCCACAATAGATGGGGTAGTCCTACCTCCTTCGGCATTTGTTATTACTTTAGCTTCTCCACCTTCCATTATTGCTACACATGAATTTGTGGTACCTAAATCAATACCAATTATTTTGCCCATATTTTATCCTCCTTGGACGTTTAATCATTATATATTTAAACATTATTATTGTTTTTAGCTATTATTATCGGTTTTTGCTTTGGATACTACCACCATGGAAGGCCTGAGCAGCCTGTCATGAATCGTATATCCTTTCTGAAATTCAGATATTACAGTATTGTCAGGATGTTCCTTACTTTCTTCCTGCATCATAGCCTGATGGAAATTCGGATCAAAAGGTTTGCACAAAGATTCTATGGGTTTTACTCCATAATTTTCAAAAACCTTTTTAAACTCATTTAGTGTCATGTTGATTCCATCAACAATGCAACTATTTACTTTATCATCTGTTGTTGTGGAACTTATAGCCCGTTCCAGATTATCCACCACACACAGCAATTCACTCAGAATACTTTCATTCGCATATTTTTTAAATTCGCTTACTTCACGCGAACTTCGCTTCTTATAGTTTTCAAAATCGGCAGAAACTCTTAAAAAACGTTCATATGATTGTTTTGCTTCAAGCTCGGCGTTTCTAAGCTTTTCTTCCAGTTCCTCTAATCTATCTGGTGTTGTTTCTTTTGTTTCATTTTCTGTTTCGGATTTGTCAGGTGTCTCTTCATTTGAAGTATCGCTGTCAATAGGAATATCGATTTTATCTTTTTTAGTCATCTCTAAATCTTCTCACTCCGGGCATGTTAATGAATATATTCCTTATATATGCCGCATATATTAAAATATGCTGAAAAAGCTAATCAACAAATTGAAAATAAGACTATTTCAAGCAATGTCAAGGACTAATTATTGCATTTTATACGACAAAAGATGACGGGCTTTTTACGAGTCCTTCAATAGATATTTCTTTCGCCAAAACAGACTGCAAATAGTAAATGTTACTGCGAAAGACCTTTGAAGAACGTTCATTTTGCCCAGATTCAAGAAGGGCTATAATTTTAACAGATGGAATATATTGAGTAGAGGATGGTTTGGCTGTACACCCTCTGCTGATTTTATTTTGAGAAGCTTGTTAGTTGCCGGGATCAACTACGACACATACCGCATTGCTTATCGCTGCTTCCTTCCGGATCTGACGAGGTTCGTAACCGTCTGTCGCGCAGTGTCCGGCAACTAACAAGCTTCTCAAAAACTAACAGTAAAAAATAAACTTTTTATTGCATAACTCCACTTTTGCGAAATATACTCTTTATCTGTTTTTTATCAAGTAAAAGTTTTGGTAAAAGTTTGGCAATAAAAAGAATTATTGCTAAAATCGAACAATTATGATGAACTTACAAAAAGTTTATATGGTTTCATAAGTATGGGTTACAGATAAAAATATAAATTATGCGTTGTTTTATAAATAATTCCGATAACAGTTTGATCCAAAAAGTAAAAAAGACTGTTTCCGAATATAATATGGTTCAAAACAAGGATTGTGTTCTTGTCGGAGTTTCCGGTGGAGCTGATTCCGTCACTCTAATTCATATTTTAAATGAAATAGCTTCTTTATTTTCATTGAAACTTGGCATAGCTCATCTTAATCATTCTTTACGAGGCAAGGAATCCGATAACGATGCCAGCTTCGTAGGTTCTTTATCGGAAGAACTTCATCTGCCATGCTTCATTGAAAAAAAAGATCTAACTAAATACAAGATTGAAAACGGGCTCTCAGTTGAAGAAGCCGGAAGGCGGATGAGATATGATTTTTTTGAAGATATTGCCAAAAAGGAGGGGTTTAACAAAGTTGCTTTAGGGCATACGGCAAATGACAACGCAGAACTTGTATTGATGTATATGATACGTGGAAGCGGCCCTTTGGGTATTTCGGGCATACCTCCTTTAAGAGGTGGCCTGAAAAATAATTTATTGATTATTCGGCCTCTTATAAAAACACTTAGATCGGAAATTGAAGATTATCTTTCTGGTAAATGCCTGTCACATGTTATTGATCAATCAAACATGGATGAAAAATATTTACGCAATAGCATCCGTCACACCCTTATTCCATATTTAAGAGATAAATATAATCCTAAAATAGTTGAAACTTTAAACAGACTTGCTTCAATAGTGCGGTCTGAAAACGAATGGATTGAAAATGAGCTTGCCGCTGTTATAAAAAAGATAGTCCGGCAGGAAGAAGCCAACAGGATCGTGTTTTCCATATCAGACATTAAGAATCTTCATCCTGCTGTAAAAAACAGAATAATCAGAATTGCTATCTCAAAAGTCAAAGGAGATCTGAGACGTATTGGTTTTGAACATATTGAGCTTGTTTCAGCCCAGCTTGAAAGCGATTCGGACAAATGGAGCCTCGACCTTCCTGATCGAATAAGAGTTGCAAGAATCGGAGAAAGGCTTCATATTTCAAAAGAAAAAAGTGCGTTACGAAGTCTTTCTCCCGAACATGGCAATAATGAGCAGAGCGTTTATAACTATTTAATCAATAAACCCGAATGTATGATTGCCAAAAAAGAGGGCTTCAAAATAATATTGTCCGAGATAAAAGATAACAGCTTTGAAAATATATTTAAATCCAAACAGGGAATCGCTTTTTTTGATATGGACAAAATATGCTTTCCTTTAGTATTAAGAAATTACATGCGTGGAGATCGTTTTACTCCCCTTGGAATGTCAGGCTCTCAAAAAGTAGCAAGATATTTGATAAATAAGAAAGTAACGGCCGAAAGGCGCTTAAAAATCCCAGTGATGCTAAGCAATAATAAAATAATCTGGTTGGCAGGCCATATTATTGATGATTCTGTCAAAGTAACTCCAAATACCAGAAAAATACTTAAGGCAGAACTTTTTCTTGCCTAATATCCAATTATGATTATTATTGATTAAAATACTTTGAATAGCTGTGAATTTGTTAAAATATTGTACGGAGGTTAAATATATTGAATCCCTTTTATAAGAACCTGGCTTTATGGATAGTCATTTCTCTGATGGTTGTGATGTTGTTTAGCGTATTTAATAATCCTCAGAGAACTAAAAACAGTTTAAGTTATTCCCAGTTTATTACCATGGTTGAAAACGAAAAAATTGCCGGAGTTGTTATCCAGGGCCAGAATCTTGAAGTAACCGATAAAAACAAAGTTTCTTTTACAGTTTATGCTCCGACCGACAGCGATCTGATTAAAATATTAAGGGATAAAGGCGTATCAATTAAAGCCGAACCTCCTTCCGAATCTCCATGGTATATGTCTCTTTTAGCCTCATGGCTTCCAATGATAATTCTTATCGGGGTGTGGATATTTTTTATGCGGCAAATGCAGTCAGGAGGCGGCAAGGCTATGTCTTTCGGGAAGAGCCGCGCAAGGCTTATGTCAGATACATCCGAAAAAGTTACCTTCGAGGATGTTGCCGGCATAGAAGAAGCAAAAGAGGAGCTGAGCGAAATTGTTGAATTTTTAAAAGAGCCAAAAAAATATACCCGCCTTGGAGGCCGTATACCAAAAGGCGTTCTTCTTATGGGACCTCCGGGTACAGGCAAAACACTTCTTGCACGCGCTATTGCGGGAGAAGCCGGAGTCCCTTTTTTCAGCATAAGCGGTTCCGATTTTGTGGAAATGTTTGTGGGTGTTGGAGCCTCCAGGGTAAGAGATCTTTTTATCCAGGGGAAAAAGAATGCGCCATGCATAATATTCATAGATGAAATAGACGCTGTGGGCAGACACCGCGGTGCAGGCCTTGGAGGAGGCCATGATGAAAGAGAGCAGACTTTAAACCAGCTTCTTGTCGAAATGGATGGTTTCGAATCCAATGAAGGTGTAATTCTTATTTCTGCCACGAACCGTCCGGATGTTCTGGACCCTGCGCTTTTAAGACCCGGCCGTTTCGACCGTCAGGTTGTTGTATCACTGCCGGATATAAAGGGGCGTGAAAAGATACTTCAGGTGCATATGAAAAAATCTCCAATAGCAGCTGATGTAACTCCCCTTGTTCTTGCGAAGGGAACTCCCGGATTTTCCGGAGCGGATCTTGAAAATCTTGTTAATGAAGCGGCTTTATATGCTGCAAAAAGAAACAAAGATAAAGTCGAAATGATTGACTTTGAAGACGCCAAAGACAAAGTATATATGGGGCTTGAGAGAAAGTCCAAGGTCATAAAAGATGAAGACAAAAAAACCACGGCATATCACGAAGGAGGCCATGCAATTGTGGCCCGCCTCCTGCCTGACACTGATCAGATAAACAAGATAACAATAATACCCAGAGGACGCGCTGCAGGCGCAACATGGTTTCTTCCCGAAGAAAGAGATTTCAAATACAAAGACCAGCTTGAAAGCCAGCTTGCCATCGCTTTCGGAGGACGCGCCGCAGAAGAGCTTGTTTTCAATCGCATAAGCACCGGTGCATCAAATGATATAAAGCAGGCAACTGAAATAGCTCAGCAGATGGTTCGCTCATGGGGAATGAGCGATGAAATAGGCCCTCTCTCATATGCAAAAAATGAAGAGCATATATTTCTCGGACGGGAAATTTCCCAGCACAGAGATTATTCAGAAGAAACAGCAAGAAAAATTGATGTTGAAATAATCGGCCTTATTAAAAAGTCACATGCAAAAGCAAAGCAAATTCTTAATGATAATATAGAAATTTTGCACAAACTTGCTGAGTTGCTGCTTGAAAAAGAAACCGTTATGGGAAAGGAACTGGACGAACTTATTGTTTCCATGAAACCTGGCGTTATACTGTCCACCGGCGATTCTGAGGAAGCTGTGTAACAATCTATCGCATTTTTATATAAAATACTTGTTATGAAATCATATGAGATAGCTTGGGGTTCACACAGACTTGTTCTTGGAAATACTACCCGCATAATGGGTATAGTAAACGTTACACCTGATTCTTTTTCAGACGGAGGAATTTTCTTCAATACCGATTCAGCGGTTGCTCATGGAGAAAAGCTTGTTGAAGATGGTGCCGATATTCTGGATATAGGCGGAGAATCCTCACGTCCTTTTTCTGAACCTGTTTCTGAAAAAGAAGAGATAAGGCGGGTTGTTCCGGTTATTAAAAAACTTGCAAACCGCATATCGGTTCCTATTTCCATCGATACTACCAAATCCGTTGTCGCACAGCATGCAATTGATGCCGGTGCCGGAATAATAAACGATATAAGCGCGTTACATTCCGATAAAAAACTTGCCGAAATTGCTGCAAAACACGGGGTTCCTGTCATTCTTATGCATATGAAAGGAACGCCGGAAAATATGCAGCTTTCCCCTCATTATGATAATCTATTAGAAGAAATAAAAAAATATCTTAAAGATGCGGCACAAATCGCTTTAAACTCCGGAATAGACAAATCAAAAATTATTATTGACCCCGGAATCGGATTCGGCAAAACAATTGAACACAACCTTCTGCTGATAAAAAACTTACACGAATTGGCAGACCTTGACATGCCTGTTCTTATAGGGCCTTCCCGGAAAGCTTTTATTAGAAAAATTATTACAAATAAGTCAGGGATTGAATTAAAGCCTCATGAATCTGCTGTTGAAACCGGCACACAAGCAGCTGTAGCTGCAGCTGTTTTTGCGGGAGCGCATATAGTAAGAGTGCATGATGTTGCAAACACTGTTTCAACTGTAAGGATTATTGACGCAATAAAAAATGCCGGAGAGTTCCGGATTTAATAACAAAAGGATCATCCATGTTACTGGTAATAGATGTCGGCAATACAAATATCGTCATGGGAATTTATGATGGTGCTAAACTTGTGAGGGACTGGCGAATCCGCACAGAGCGCAATACAACTGAAGATGAATTCAATGTACTTGCAATGGGCCTTTTTGCAACCGGCAATATAAACCCGGCGGATATAAAAAAAACCATAATATCATCCGTTGTTCCACCCATTGTAATGATTCTGGATTCGTTCTGCCGCAAATATCTTGGCCACGCGCCTCACTGGGTGGATGCCAGATCTTACCCAGGCATCAAGGTTCTTAGCGGCAATCCTTCCGAAGTAGGAGCCGACAGGATAGTAAATGCCGTAGGCGCTTATGAAAAATATAAAACCAGCCTGATTATAATTGATTTCGGAACAGCTACCACCTTTGATGTAGTTTCTGAAAAGGGAGAATACCTTGGAGGTGCAATCAGCCCGGGAATAATGATAGCAGCGGAAGCACTTTTTCAGAAAGCTTCCAAGCTGCCGCGTGTCGAAATATTTGTTCCTCCCGATAAAGTTATAGGCACAGATACCGTCAGCAGTATGAAATCCGGAATTATTTTCGGTTATGCAGGACTTATTGACGGTATGGTTGCCAGGATGAAAGCCGAGATGGACACAAACCCAAAGGTAATTGCTACAGGAGGTCTTGCACGCCTAATGTTTAATGTGGCAACATCTATTGAAGCCGTTGAGCCTGATTTGACGTTGGAAGGATTAAGAATCATAAGCATGAAAATATAAAAAATACCGGATTCCTTGAACCTTGAACCTTGAACCTTGAATCTTTCTACTTCTTATCATTTATATATCCGATAAAGCCTTTAATACTGTTTGTTAGAAATATCATTTCCCTTTCTTTAACTGCTTGATCCATGCCGGAATACTCTGAAAGAAAAGGATCTTGTTTCAAAAGTGCTTCGGTGCACCGGGAAAGCAAATCATCATCAACACTTTTCCCAACTTCATCACCTATAATTTTTTTCCATAAAGCAAGCTGACTCTGGTGTTGTTTAAGCATAGATACAGCGTTTTCTTTTAAACCAAGATGACCGTAACAAATATTTACCGGATTTTTTGATATAAGGGCATCAATACTTTCATAGGCAAGTTCATAAAAAAATTTCGGTGGTGTAGCCGGACGCATGGCCCAACCTCCTGACGGCAGGGAATAATATACTCCTCCGGCTTCTCCGGCAAAGAGATAATCATTGTATATATAACTTATGTGGTGAATAGAATGTCCCGGAGTCATAACAGGAATTATTGAATCCTGATTAAAACCCGATGCATCAACAAGACGATCAATTGGAACCGGGCTAATCGGACCGTATGCTGTGGCAATATTGCCAAGAGTCTTTATCGTACCTTTCCATAATCTCTCAGGATCAGCAAGATGCGGTATGCCGACTTTATGACAAATTATGGGAGTACTGGCAAAACGGCCGGCTACTTCTCCTGCTGCTCCTGCATGATCTACATGAATATGAGTTAAAAATATATAATCAAGTTGTGTTATTCCGGCTTCATCCAGAGCAGCAAACAGGGCTTGAGCTGTTGAAGATGAACCGATATCAACAATAAAAGTCTTATCTCCTTTATAGAGCCATGTTCCGATAAAATTTTCAAAACCCGGTGCAACAGGGGGAAGTGTTATAAGAAACAGATTTTCGCTAAATCTTGTAATATTATAATTTAAATCCGATACAGTCATTACTGCCAGCCTCCCTCTTCTTTACATATAAAACCCCAAATCGCCAACCTTTTTTATTCTTTAAACCCTTGAGCAATTTTCTTCATAGCCGTCCAATTTATACTGAATCGTTCTTCTACATCTTTGGCAGGAGTCAGAGCTTCCGGCTTTACTCCCCGTTCATTCATAATTTTACAAACCTCAACATACTCATTAGAATAGCTTCTCATAGGACTATTTCAGTTTATCACGGGCAATCACTTGGTCAACATCTAAAAGCCGTTCCACCCTAATTATTTCCGGTTTTATAGTATGTACCTCAAAGCAGGTCTGAGCAAAAGTATTTATCATCTTAATTGTTCGATGTCTCCCAAAGGATGGAGAATAATCATTTGCTCCACTACTGGCTTTCACGGTGCGCAGCGTAGTGAAAACCCAGTACAGCGATTTGATCGTCCTTGGATATGAATAATTCTAATTCGTTACCATACTGCCGGGAACAACCGCTTTCGCTTTTTTGCAAATTCAGAGTATCCATCTATCCCTAAGAGCGTTTTCTCTTCTATTACGATCCGCAGAAGGATTGCCGGTATCAAAATGAAAATAAACACACATATGGTTACCCAGGATAAAAAATATATGGATATTCCGGTATTAGCGATGATCATTCCGGCATAGGCCGGATGCCTTGTAAAGCGGTATGGTCCGGAAACCACAATTTGGTGTTGGGACACAGTTCGAACTCTGTGCGAATAAAACTGCCCTAGTGTACGAATCGCCCATGACCGATAACAGACACCGAATAGAAAAATACTTATGCCGACAAAGTGAGCAGCATTCGGCACTCGCCAAACGGATGGGAACCAAAGGGCTGCGAGAATCGTAAGCGCCTGTCCAGCCCCATATAGTTGGCATGTCATAAAATCAGATGTTTTTTTACCCTCAGCATTCACATCCTTTTTGGAAACTCGCAATTCGATTGTCATCCACAAAATATACAAACCTATGAAGATGATATCAAAATCAACAGGGTATCCGTCCCAAATGCTTAAACTTCGACTGAGCCTTATAAAAGAGATTACAACTATGCCCGCAATCAAAACGAACCACATTATCAGTGGTGTAAGATCCTTACTTTTCATTGAAAGAATCCCTGCATTTTTCCTTAGAATGAAAACTTCATGATAGCGTCAGGATTAGCCGGGCATAACCTGCGCCCAAAAAACGAGGACTTTATAAATGCCGACTTCAATACAAAAAGGCAGCTAAATTAAAGCAGCTCGGCTTTGGGTGTCAGAACCAATGTCCTTGTTATTTGCCTGCAACGGTTCAGCTGATAACCAATTTATCAACTTACGAGCTATCTTTTTCTAAAATACTATACCCGCATAACCTACAAAACTGTCTGAAGGGCTTATATCATAACTTGTTGAGTAAGTAATTAATTTTGCGCTTGCAGCACCAAGCTCTTTGGCAGTGCTTATAGCAGTTGCAGCAGCTCCGGAGCAACAAGCGTTTTCATTTAACAATGCTTCTTCAATTACTTTTTCAGGATTCATTTCAAGCATCGCGTCTATTACCTTTTTGTCATTTTCATTTTTCACCCAATTAAGGGCAGAGGCTCCCGTTCCCTTTGAAACAAAGCCATAGTTTACTCCGTAATGAGTAAGATCGGTTGATCCTAATACCATGACTTTAAGGCCAAGACCGGTTGCAATTTTTGCTGCGTCTTTTCCTATTTCAAAAGATTTTTTTACCGGAGGAACTCCCATGGGAACTATCTTAACATCTTTAAAGAAGTATTTTATAAAAGGAAGCTGAAGCTCTATCGTATTATCCTGGGTAAACCTTTGAGCGGTTTCAATTTGGAAAGGATATTTTCCTGAAAGTTCTGCCGCTATTTCTTCATGTATTTTTATATCGCCGAAAGGAGTTTCCCATGCGCCCTCTTTCATAAGATAACACGGAGAGCCCTGGTGAAGATGCATACCAAAAACAAGAAAAACATCCGGCTTAATTCCTTCAGATAGTATTTTAATTATATTGCAAGCAATGCTTCCCGAAAAATACCAACCTGCATGCGGAACAATGCCGCCTATTCTTTTTATACCGGATAAAGTTTCGTATTTTGCTTCTTTGACAAATGCTTTAATTTGCCTTTCACATTCTGAAGGGATTGCCGGATACCAGCTTCCGGCAAAAACAGCTTTTCTTGCTTTCATGTAACACCTCCTATGAGGCGGCAAATCCATTCCGGTTATTAAGGATTAAAGCTGGAATTATTTGGCTTTGACCGCCTTATTTCAAAAAACCCTCTCACGGATAACTTGTACTTCCTTGGAACTTTAATCGGCGCATATGTCGATTTGTGTACTATTATGAGTAAAATTGTATTTATAATCAAGAAAGAACAGGGCCAATAATATTTCTGTCTTTAACATAATGTATCCACAAATCTTTCTATGTTCTAAAACATTTTTATAGAAAAATAACATTGATTGAATATAACTGAGATGCTTTTAACTGTCCTTGACAATAAGCAACATTTTTATATACATTGCAAGAAATGTATGTAGATTTATATTAATAGCGCATCAAATTTGGGGTTCCATATTTGATGTATATATCATTTGAAATTTAGGCAGGATATCCGGACTATTTATATGAAAAAATTCATTTCCCCATTATTGATTGTATCGATTATTTTGTTATTGTTTCAATCTCCGGTTTCGGCAGTATCTTCCGATTTCAAGAAAATTAAAATTGCTGTTCTTGACTTTCAGCTTGAGGGCCAAGGTTTTGAAACTCAGGATATGGGCGTAATTGTTGCGGAATGGTTTACTACAGCCATTGTTAAGTCAGGACGTTTTGAAGTTATCGAAAGAGGATTATTAAAAAAATTATTAGACGAACAGAAGCTTTCCATGTCCGGTATTGTTGATGCAAACACTGCAACAAAGATAGGAAAATTTCTCGGGGCCCAAACTATAATAAGCGGTTCGGTTATGAAACTGCAGAATATAATTGAAATAAACGCAAGAATAATCAACGTGGAAACTGCTTCAATAATAGCAGCAGAAAATGTCAAAAGCTCAACAACTGTCAGACTTCAGGATCTGGTTGTTCAGATGTCTGACAAAATAATAACAAACTTTCCGCTGGAAGGATATATTGTAAATAAATCCGGTTCAAAAGTCACAATCGACCTTGGAAAGATGGCTGGTGTTAAAGAAGGTATGGATTTTTCAGTTTATAAAGAGGGAAAAGTAATTAAACATCCCAAAACCGGTGCAATAATTGATGTTCAGCGCATAGAAACAGGCATAATAAAAATTACGTCTGTAAGGGATAAAGTTGCAGAAGCTGAAATACTAAAGGAAGAATCTCCTGACTCTATTTCCTACGGACAGCTTGTCAGCAGCGTAGCAGGAAATCTTGAGCCGCTAGTACAAAAAACGCAAACTGCTGATAAAGATTTAGAAAGAGCCGTCTCATCCTCATCGGGAAACTCTTCAAAGAAAAGCGATAGCGGGGTAATTGCAGGAGGAGCCGCGCTTTTTTCCAAGCTATCATCTTCAATATCTTCGATATCTTCAAAGACAAGCGACAGCCCTGACGATGTTACCAATATGCTGAGATCCTCAAACTTTAAAGATAAAGAAGAAGCAGCTAAAATTATTGCAAAACATTATAAAAACGATGAGAAATTTCTTGACATGGTAAACGAGGAACTTCTGCAGGGATACAATAGCTCTTCCAATGACAGAGACTATCTTAATGCAATGGCAGGGCTATGTGGTGTGCTCGGGGCATCAGGACAGGCTAAGTATATATCTACTCTCGAAACTGTTTCAAATAGTACGCCTAACAGAAAGCTGCAAAAATATGCGCTAAAAAATCTGAAGCGTCTTAGATGACCTCCCTGTCATTAAACAACATTTCATTCTGTCACATGTACCATTTTAAACTATTGCGGACACATCCTTGCGCTCGTTCGCTTGACCGCTCACTCACAAAATCTATACTGCAACGGCTCAAAATCATAACAGCCGATTGTATGATTAATTGTTTGTTATTCCCTATTGAAGATTTGACTCTTGTAATTCCCCAGACCCGCATACACCGGATTGCGGGTGAAACGACAGGACCCACATAAGTAACCAATATTTTTACAGTGCCGCAGAAGAAGATATTCGTATGCGCCGGGGAAGAAAAAATTTCAGCTATCCGATTATGAATTTTTTGTTTTATAAACTCATAGATGTAAATAATATAAATTATAAATTCTGCAATAACTTATCAAGCGTTGCCTTTGTATTATCAGCACGAATATTGAATCTTTCAGCATATCGTATGACCGTCCCTCCGAATAAATCCCATTCGCTTTGACTGCCTTTTGCCTCAACATCTCTTTGAAAAGATGTTTTTGTTTCAAAAGGAAACTGGTTAGCTTTTGAAAAAGATGTTTCTATAATATCAGGTGGAAGTTCTATTTTTAGAGCCTTTGCAATAAATGCAATTTCCTGCATAAT
Source organism: Pseudomonadota bacterium (assembly GCA_018901125.1). Taxonomy (GTDB): domain Bacteria; phylum Desulfobacterota; class Desulfobacteria; order Desulfobacterales; family RPRI01; genus RPRI01. The sequence goes on from JAHIFE010000059.1 coordinate 13,103, forward strand.
ATTTTTTGTAAGCATACCAAGTTTCTCGTCAGCTGCTACTTCGCTGATTGATTTGTCATAGGTCGCTGTTACTAAAGCAAATGATGCAATAAAAATATATTTTGTCCATATTTCAATATCCACATCTTCAAAAAACTTAATAAGAATGTCAGCATTTCTAAATACATTAATTAGTTTTTCAGGATAAAATTCAGGATACGACGGATCTTTTCCAATTGATATTTGACAGCTTCCACCTTTTTGAAAAATGACGCCAGGGGATTCTATATGAGTGCCTAAATATAAACAGGATTGCAATATATACCCTTTTCTTAAATGCTGTCGCATTCGTTCATAAATATCAGTACCGTTTAATAGCGGCAGGATTATAGAGTTTTTATCTGTAATTTTACTAAGTTCTTTGGTGACACTTTCCAAATCATAACCCTTAACAGATACAACAACTATATCAAAAACAGGCAAATCATTAACTTTATCCGAACAAAAACGGGGTTTAACCAGAATCTTTTCTTTTCCACCATCCTTTTTCAGGAGTAAGCCTTTTTTTAAAATAGCATCTTTATGCTTACCTCTTGCTATAAAATATATGGCATTGTTAATTTAGTATAGCATCAAGTCCTTGGTTCCATTTTAGCATCAGAAGTGTAACGGAATATTTAAGCATCTCCTTGCTCTTGCTGTAGCATTTGGATTTCCTTCGCATTCTTGCAAGAAAGTGTCGAAACAAAC
>JAHIFE010000240.1 GCA_018901125.1 Pseudomonadota bacterium
AAACTTAAAGTTCCCTTGCCATAATTTCTGGCAAGGCTTGCCGCAGCTCGCAAGCCATAAGATGAACGGGTTGAAAATTTCATAATTTGCCAGTGTCATTGCGAGGAGCGAAGCGACGAAGCAATCTTGTTTTTTTGTCTAATTCGGGATTGCTTCACTTCGTTCGCAATGACACGCTTATACCCTACTAAAACGGTTGGTATTGTAATTATATACTAATAAGAAAAATTGTCAAGGAAGTGGATAAACCTGTTATTTACAAATAGAAATCGGAGTGTCTTCAAATAGAAATCGGAGTATTTTGACAATTTGGCGTTTTCCTGTTGATGACTCATACTAATAGATTAATTAGTAATTTAATCTAAACGTATGAGTAATCAACAAATCCACAAGAGATTATCCGAGGAACAGGTGATGGCTATTTTAGAAAATTATTTAGCCAAAGAGATTGGAGCCGAAGAAGCGATGACTAATCTTAGTTTAAAGAAATCGCAATTCTTTAATCTGGCGTCACAGTATAAAAATGATTCGGATAATTTTAACATCAAGCACCGGGGTAATGATGGCAATCGCAGAATTTCCGATCAAGCCGAAGAGAATATTTTAGCAGAACTTGAAGTTGAGCAAAAGTTAATCAACGACAAAAATATCCCTATTAAGTTTTACAATTATTCCGCTATTAAAGAATCGCTTGAAGAAAAACACCAAATTAAAGTCGCTTTATCAACGATCATTAATCGAGCCAAGGACAATGGATATTATATCGAAAAACCAGAACGAAAAATTCACGACCGTGAAGTATTGACTAATCTGGCTGGCGAATTGACGCAACACGACAGCTCGCATCATCTCTGGTCGCCATACATGGATAAAAAACTCTACTTAATAACCACTATCGACGATTATTCTAGATTATTGTTGTATGCAGAATTAGTAGAACAAGAAAACGCCTGGAAGCATATTTTAGCCCTAAAATCAGTGTTTTTGCAATATGGCTGTCCTTTAAAATATTATCCTGACCAAGATTCTATCTTTAGATTTGTCAAAAACAGAGACAAACACCGGCCGCACAATAATTATAGCAAATTCACTGACGATGTTGACACCCAGTGGAAGCAGGTTTTAATTGAATGCCAAGTCGGGATCACTTATGCTTTATCGCCTCAAGCCAAAGGCAAAGTTGAGCGACCTTATCGCTGGCTTCAAGACCGGATTGTCAGAGTTGCGGCCAAAGAAAAAATCACTACTACCGAAGGTTTAAGAAAAGTTTTGAAAGAATTAGTGAACAAATACAATACTAAGTGGGTTCATTCAACGACCAAAGAAATACCGATTGCGAGATTTGAAAATGCGCTTAAAAACAACAAATCATTATTTAAATCATTTAAGATAGAAAAGGTTAATCAGACCATTGACGATATATTTTGCCTTAAGGCGGAACGGATCGTCGATAGCTACCGGAAAATATCTTTTGACGGACTTGAACTCCGAGTGCCTAATGGCATCCCTCGCCAGACCGTCAATTTAAAGATTGCTCCTGATACGAAAAAAGGCTTGGTTAAAATCAGATTCTGGCAGAATGATTCTTTTTTAGGCGAGGTTTTAGAAAAGTTGGAAAATCTGTCGACAGTCCGATTTTAATTCGTAATAGTCCGATTTCTAAAAATTGCTAACACTCTATCACCAACTTTAATCCCATATCTATCAATAAACCCCGCATTAAGTTCCAAAACATAGCTTGTTGCTTCCTTCGAAGTATACGACATTGGTTCCTTTCCTAATTCCGGCGGAAGCAAATTTTCAACCAGATCAACCACCATATATTCACATATTCGCATATTCGCGTAATTGGCATCCTCATTCGCATCATTCGTATGACATTCATCTTTTATAAAAATAATATCTATCGCAAATTTCATATCCTTCATCCAAAAACTGCGAATTGCTGAATCGCCATAAACAAAAAGCATCCCATTATTTATGCCCAAACTTTCCCTTCCACTCAATCCCCTGATTTGATCTTCTAAATTTTCTACCATTTCGACTTCAACTACAACATCGCCAATCCGTACAGACGCAAGATTTTGCGTCTCAGCAGAGCTATCTACCACATTCTGGCTCACGCAACTAACCAACAATAAAATCATTAATAATACAGGCGCACAGGAATATAACAATTTTTTTTTAAAAATCATATTGTTAAACTAATTAATTATCTCCCTGTGGGAATTTGATTATTTTTTCTTGTAACAACTGCGCCAATAACAATCATAACAAAAACTAATATCAACAACGCAATCATTTTTTGCCTGCTTTGCAAAAATAAAGACACTATTCCAAAACCCCCGGCAATAAAATAATAAAATAGAACCGCCCGTTTATGAGAAAAACCAGCTTTAAGCAATCTAAAATGTAAATGCTTGCTATCGCCTATTGATATTTTCTTGTGTTCAAAAAATTTCCTTCTCATCATAACCCAGGCTACATCCAAAATAGGAATACCCATAACCAAAAGCGCGGTTATTACCTTTGCCCCAGAAATAATTGCTAAAACGCCCAAAACAAAACCCACCAAAGTTGATCCCCCTTCTCCTAAAAAAATTTTAGCTGGATGCCAATTCCAGATTAAAAATCCAAGCAAAACCCCAACAAAAATTAAACTGTAAAGAGCGACTGTTGGTTGCCAATAGGCGTTAGAAACAGAAAGAAAAAATATCACCAAAACGCCAATAGAAACAACCCCGCTTGCCAAGCCATCAAGACCATCCAAAAGCTTGGTTGTATACATCATTCCGAATAACCACAAAAATGATA
>JAHIFE010000009.1 GCA_018901125.1 Pseudomonadota bacterium
AGCCAGTTTCAAAACGTCCCATTTTGGCCGATCTCTGCGTTGGGCGAAAATTATAATCCTCGAAATACTCCATGTATTCCTGCGGTTAAAATTTTCACCCGCCTTGACCTTGACCAAACTGAAACGTTTTGAAAGTGGCTCGTCTATATAAAATTGATCATAAAAAAGTAACCATTACATTGATTTGATAACACTTCCCGAATCATAGGCACAAATAGCAGAAATTGGCATGGGAATCCCCCCTTGATCGAACCAATCGTTAATAGCAATACATACAAATCATATGCCAAAAGCTATTTTATGCTTTCAAATGGGGCTTTTTGAAACTGGCTCGATGGTAATCAGAAAAACCGGCATGGCTGAATGAAAAAGTTCTCATGATCAAGATAAATCAATGATAGCTCGAGTTTATATTTGAGCTTGAAGATAATTTTTAGCAGGCATTTTAGCAGGTATTAGGATGTTGTCTATAGTTGAATAAAAAAAAGGTGTTTAAACTCTTAACTGAATTTAAACACCCTGCAATTCTAAAAGTGGCGTCCCCAAGGGGATTTGAACCCCTGTCGCCGGCGTGAAAGGCCGGTGTCCTGGACCGGGCTAGACGATGGGGACGTGATTTGCTCTATATAATATAATTAAATTTAAAAAGCCAACAATAATTAGCCAATATTTAGCCTTATTGGTGGGCCGTGCGCGACTCGAACGCGCGACTCTCTGCTTAAAAGGCAGATACTCTACCGACTGAGTTAACGGCCCTTAAAAAAGACCTTTTTATTACCACATAAAATATGCTTGTCAATAAAAAACTCAGTAAATCTTTAAAACATCCTGGTTAAAATATTTATGGACTTGAAAAACAGCTTTCAATTCCAGCCTTAGGAATAAACCGGCATCTTCTTATTACTATCTCATTTGTTTATCATATATTCAATCTAAAATAACATATTTTTTTATTACTTAAGGTTTTGTATCAACAAATCCTTAAAATATATTAATTTAATAACGATGGACTCAAAATAATATTCATTAACGGGCAAGGCTGGTAAGTCCAGGTTTTGGGTAAGGTTGAAACGCTTTATCAAAAACTTAATCAAATGGACTTTTTATGAAGCTGTCAAAATTTGTTTGACAAGAATTGGATAGTAATATACTCAACTTACAATATGGTTGGATTTGCTTTATCGCAACAACAGCCACATTCCCCATGGCTGTTGCGAAGTTAGCAGCCAGGTTATGAAATAGAAACAATGTTCTTTTGCCATGCGCTTAAATCCTAGAGGATACCGTACATGTTAAGCTGTTTTTTTAAAAGCCTTCGAGGCTGATTTAACAAAAATATAGAAGGGAGGAATATAAAAATTGGAATTAATAGTATTATTAAAACAGGTGCCATCAACTGAATCCTTTGTTGGAATTTCCGAAGACGGTAAGTCAGTAAAGGTTGGCGATGCAAAAATGGTAGTAAACCCTTATGATGAACTTGCTGTAGAAGAAGCGCTCAAATTAAAAGAGGCGAACGGAGGTTCGGTAACAATCATTTCGGTAGGATCGGATAAGGCGGTAGAAGCAATAAGAACCGGTCTTGCCATGGGCGCTGATAAAGGAATATTGATTAACGATCCTGCTGCTAATAATTGTGATGGATTGCAAACAGCCAGAATCCTTGCTGCTGTGATAAAGAGTATGCCTTACGACCTCATAATTGCAGGTCAGAGGGCTGTTGATGACGATAATTATGTTGTAGGTTCAGCTGTTGCAGAGTTTTTAAATATACCGTCTATTGCTATGGTTACAAAAGAAACTATAGCCGATGGAAAAATTACATGCGAAAAAACAGTTGAGGGGGGCACAGTTACAGTTGAAAGTACGCTTCCTGCTCTTATAACTACACAGCGCGGACTAAACGAACCAAGGTATGCATCTTTACCAGGTATTATGAAAGCTAAGAAAAAACCTCTTGAAACCAAAAAACTTCAGGATATCGGACTTGATGCTGCCGGAATGGGAAGCCAAAAGACAAAAGTCATTTCTTTTAAGTTGCCACCTGAAAGAAAAGGCGGAAAGATCATTTCGGGAGAAACCGATGCTGATAAAGTCAAGGCTCTTGTAAAGGCTTTACAGGAAGAAGCGAAAGTGATTTGATCTGGTTAATATATTCGCCAAAGAGGTTATAAACGTAAAAAGATTTTGAATTTATAGATATTTTTTTATTAAGGAGATGGATATGTCTTGTGGTGTACTTGCAATAACAGAACAGGTTGATGGTGTTTTCAGGAAAGTTACATACGAAGCACTCAGTGAAGGAAGGCGCATAGCTGATGGGTTGGGATGTGCTCTTTCAGTAGCGGTTCTCGGTTCAGGGATAAAAAGCAATGCCGAAACGCTTGGAAAATATGGTGCTGAGAAAATATTTGTAGCTGATGATCCTGAACTTAAAGAATATATGACTGATACTTATACAAATGTCATTGCCGGAATTGCTGCTAAGGAAAAACCCCGCATGATTATATTGGGCGCATCATTTCGAGGCAAAGAACTTGCTGCTAGGCTTGCCGCCAGGCTCGATGCTCCTATAGCTATGGATTGTATAGCTGTAAGACTTGAAGGAGGAAAGGTCATTGCAACACGGCCAGTTTATGGAGGAAAGATACTTGCTGATGTTGAACTTGAAGGAGAACCTCAGATAGTAGCAATACGACCTAATTTTATGGCGATTGCAGAATCTCAAAAGGCAGGAACTGTTGAAGATGCCGCAATCGATAAAGGTAAAATTGATCTTAAGTTTATAGAAAAGAAACTTGAAACAGGCAAAGTAGAGCTGACAGAGGCTGATGTCATTGTTTCAGGAGGCAGAGGAATGGGAGGGGCTGACTTTTCAATAGTTGAAAAACTTGCAGAAGTTCTTGGAGGAGCTGTTGGCGCTTCACGTTCTGCAGTTGATGAAGGATGGAGACCTCATTCAGATCAGGTAGGGCAAACCGGAAAAGTTGTTTCACCTAATCTTTACATAGCCTGCGGTATATCAGGCGCGATACAGCATCTTGCCGGAATGTCATCATCAAAAGTTATCGTCGCAGTGAATAAAGATCCTGAAGCCCCTATTTTTGCAAAGGCGGATTTTGGGATTGTTGGAAATCTGTTTGATGTTGTACCTTTGATTACAGAAGAAATTAAAAAGGCTAAGGGATTATAAGATTATAAAAAAGAAATACGTTCAGATCGTCAGACTACACGAAAGTTGATGGACTCGCAAGAAGTCCATCAACAGGCTGAATGTAGGAAAATCAAAGCATAAAAAATAAACTAAATTTATTATATATAAAAAGTCTTGCAGAAATCCGTTTTGCAAGACTTTTTATATAATGTTTTCAATATATGAGACCTTTGAAATACTTTCAGGTTTGTCCAAGTGCAAAATAAGCGATAATCTCAACTTACGGGATATACTCTTTTAAGCATTTAAGAGATAGTACTTATGCTTTGCGCCATGTCACTTTACGTGAGATTTAAGCATGCTGACTCAGTGATTGGGCAAAATCCGGTGTATGAAAAAAGGTCTTCTTTTTGTTAAGCCTTCAAAATACTGGTTTGCATATGCAAAGGCGCATAAATAATATATATATAGAAAGTCTTGGTTGTGCAAGAAACCTTGTCGACAGCGAACTGATGCTGGGAAAACTTGTTGACGCAGGATACAATATTGTTGTTGATCCTGCTAAAGCCCGCACGATTTTGATAAATACATGCAGCTTTATAGAAGCTGCAATAAATGAATCCATTGATACGATTCTTGAACTTGCAAAATATAAACGGAACGGGAAATGCCGTCGGATTATAGTAGCAGGTTGTCTTCCCGAACGCTTCAGGGAAAAGATAATAAAAACCCTTCCTGAAGTAGACTTTTTTCTTGGAACCGGCGCATACAGTAAAATCGTACAGGCTATCGAGGGAATTCCAATAGCATCGGGTATACTCTTGCCGGATCCTGGCTTAACCTTATTGAATTACTCTGCCGAGCCCAGAATCAGATCTGTACCTTATATGGCTTATTTGAAAATTGCTGAAGGATGCAACAGGCGTTGTACTTATTGCATAATTCCTAAGCTTCGCGGTAAACAACGTAGCCGTGAAATTGAAGATGTAGTTTCAGAAGCAAAAGTTCTTATAGAATCCGGAGTCAAAGAGCTTATCCTTGTTGCTCAGGATACATCATCTTATGGAAAGGATTTAGGCAACTCAGTTAATCTTGCAAAGCTTATCGAAAGAATTTCCGATCTGTCGGATGATATCTGGATAAGAATTCTATACGGTCATCCCGAAAGCATTGAAGCCGATGCGATTAAAGCTATAGCTTCTGCTGAAAATGTATGCTCCTATTTCGATATTCCTATTCAGCATGCAAGCAGTAAAATACTGAAAAGAATGGGACGAAATTACAATCAGACCAAGTTGCTTAAACTTTTTGATAAAATACGGTCAACAGATCCTGATGCTGTTTTGCGAACAACTGTAATTACCGGTTTTCCTGGTGAAACGGATAAGGATTTTGGTGAATTATTATCTTTTATAGAAAAGATAAAGTTTGATCATCTCGGTGCTTTTGTCTATTCCGATTCCAAAGACATTGTCTCTCATAAACTTTCAGATAAAGTTCGCAAAAATGTTGCAAAAAAAAGATATGAAAGGATTATGTCCTGCCAGATGGAAATATCTTCTCAAAATAATAGGCGCCATATTGGAAAGGTTTTTGATGTGCTGGTAGAAGAATCCCCTGAAGAAAAACTATATATAGGACGAACTAAATATCAGGCTCCCGATGTGGATGGCATCACTTACATAAGCGGAGAAATGAAAACTGGCTCTTTGGTCAGGACAAAAATTACAGATGCCCTTGAATATGATCTTGTTGGAGAACCTGCATGAAAGATTTAAAGCGAGAGCTCCTTTCAATTGTCGGAAAAGATCTTGCTGAAATTGAAGTTGCGCTTACCGATAACTTGAACCCCTACCTTGACCTTGTTTCTGATGTTGCCAAACATATTCTTTTTGCCGGCGGGAAAAGATTAAGGCCGCTTCTCATGGTTCTTTCAGCAAGAATCTGCGGTTATAAGGGCGGGTATGACAAGGTTTTTTCAACAATTTTTGAATACCTTCATGCAGCAACACTACTGCATGACGATGTTATTGACGGGGCTACATTAAGAAGAGGGAAACCAGTTGCAAATTCAATATGGGATAACGCCACAGTTGTTTTAACCGGTGACTTTCTTCTTGCACGAGGTCTTTCAATTGCTGCAGCTACAAAAAAGCCCAGTGTTATAAAAATAGTTGCTGAAATCACCGAGAACATGTCTCAGGGAGAAATAGAGCAGCTTTTGAGAAAGGGTGATATTAATATCACAGAAGAAGAATACAGGAAAATAATATGGCGTAAAACGGCAGTATTGTTCCGGGGCGCGTGCAAAATCAGCGCCCGTTTGGCAAATGCTTCAAAGCGTGAAGAAAAAGCTGTGACCAACTATGGGTATAACCTCGGAATGGCTTTCCAGATGGCTGATGATCTTCTTGATTATACGCTTGATACCAATGCTATCGGAAAAGGAGTCGGAGCTGATTTAAAAGAGGGAAAAGTAACTCTTCCCGTTATACATGCCCTGAAAGAGGCAAATCCAAAAGATCGCCTAAGGATGGAAGGAATAATAAAAAATAATAATTTTTCTGCCCGTAATTTTAAATCTCTGATAAACTTACTTGAAAAATATGAAGGAATTTCATACACTGAGAAATGCGCAAGAGATCATATTAACGAGGCAAAAAAATCGCTTCTTGTTTTCAACCCTTCAAAAACAAGAAATATACTTGAATATATTGCTGATTATACACTTTTAAGAAAATCCTGAGTGCTTTAATGTTAAATTATAGACTTTTACTTCTCACTTCTGAAACACTTATAATAATAACAGTGTGTTGTAACAGCGAAGATAAAACAAGCTAAGTTGAAAACACAACATTTTTCTCTATTCCACCCAGCAAGGAAAACCGACATGACTTGCCGGTCATAAGCATATGAAAATAAATATTCCAAATATTATAACAATTATAAGAATCCTGCTTGTCCCCCTTTTTATTATTTTTCTGATCAGGGATTTGTTTGTTTCAGCGCTCATTATATTTGCAATCGCGGGATTGAGCGACGGCCTTGACGGTTTTATCGCGCGATATTTCAATCAGCGCACAGAACTCGGTGCATATCTTGATCCTATAGCAGACAAACTCCTTATAATATCTGCATACGTAAGCCTTGCGGTTATTAAAATCATCCCGGGGTGGCTTGCGGTTATTGTAATAACCCGTGATGTTATTATACTGCTTGGAATAGCAGTTTTTTCCATAACGGACATAACAATTGAGATAAAACCTAGTCTTGTGAGCAAATGCACAACGGTTGCACAGCTTGGAACCGTTGTATTTATTCTTTTTAATCCAACAGTTTCAGATGCTTCATTAATTAAATATTATATTTACTGGGCTACGGCGGGATTATCAATTCTTTCAGGCTTTCATTATATTTATAAAGGCATGAATATTCTTCAGGAAGCTTCGCCAAATGATTAGAAGCTTAATTTGTGCGGCTTTCATAAGATATAAATAATTTTCCAAAGGAGCCTGTTTCAAAACGTTTCAGTTTGGTCAAGGTCAAGGCGGGTAATAATTTTAACCACAGGAATACATGGAGTATTTCGAGGATAGCGCTAAAGCTTCACTAAAGTGCAAAATTTTAGCCCAACGCTGAGATCGGCCAAAATGGTATGTTTTGCAATTGGCTCAAAGAAAAGCAATTGGCTTGAATATTTAAAATCAACATATTCTGGGTAGTTGTTCTCCTGTCAGCATATCTATAATACGTTTTCCTCCAATGGTGGTATGCATAACCACTTTTCCCGGATTTTGCTCTTTTACCTGTCCGATTAAAGCGGCCTGTCTGCCATAGGGTGTTTCTCTCATGGCAGCTAATACGGCTTCGGCCTGAGACTGCGGCACAATAGCGATCAGCTTTCCTTCATTTGCCATATAAAGAGGGTCCAGCCCTAATATTTCAGATGCTGCGAGTACGCTTTCATTAATGGGAATTGCTTCTTCATAAATATCTATTGCGACCTGAGATTGAATTGCGATTTCATTTAAGGTTGTGGCCAAACCTCCTCTGGTAGGATCACGAAAAACATGTATTTCGGAACCGGTGTTTAACATTTTCTGAACCAGATGATTTAACGGAGAAGCATCACTTTTAAGAGGCGAATCCAGGAACAGCCCTTCACGGGCAGAAAGTATGGTTATGCCATGATCTGCTATAGTGCCACTTATTAATACTGCATCTCCCGGTCTTGCATTCTGCCCGGCAATATCAATATTTGCCGGAACAAGACCTATTCCTGAAGTATTGATAAATATTTTATCGGCAGCTCCTTTGGGAACAACCTTGGTGTCTCCGGTAACTATTTGAATGTCTGCCTCAAAAGCGACTTTTTCCATGGAAAAAAGAATCTGCTCAAGTTCTTTTATTAAAAAGCCTTCTTCGATAATAAATCCGACGCTTAAATAACTGGGGCGCGCTCCTCTCATTGAAAGATCATTGACAGTGCCGCATATGGCCAGGGAGCCGATATCTCCGCCGGGGAAAAAAATGGGGTCTACTACAAAGCTGTCTGTTGTAAAAGCCAATTTGGCACCGCCCAGTTCAAAGACTGCGCTGTCGTTTAATTCATTTAATAAAGAATTTCCAAACCTGGGTAAAAACAATTTCTCAATTAATTCCTGAGAAGATCTTCCGCCACTGCCGTGATCCAGAATGATTTTATCCGAAACCATAACAAATCCTTGTTTAGCAAGTTAAATAGCAATACTGATGATAATCAGAACATCTATGCTATGTAATATTTATAATAAGCGGCACAGGTGCCTTCTGTGGATACCATGCATGGGCCTATAGGGTTTTGAGGAGTGCATACCTTCCGATAAAACCTGCATTCTGCCGGATTTTTAGTCCCGCAGATAACCTCGCCGCATACACAATCCGGATGGTCTTTAGCTGGTTGGACTTTAAGATCAAAATAATCTTCGGCTGCAAATGATCTGTATTCATCCCGCAAAGTTAATCCGCTTTCCGGTATAAGTCCCAAACCCCGCCAGTTAGAATCACAAGTAATAAACACCTGATTAAGTACTTCCGTTGCCCTTAAATTACCTGTTGCTGTTGCTCCCCTTTTGTATTGAATTTCAACAGTTGTTTCTCCTTGTTCAATCTGCCTTATAAGCATAAATATTGTTTCCAGAATATCTATAGGCTCAAAACCGCAAACTACACCTGGTATCCCATGTTTTTGAGCAATCTGTTCATAGGCAAGAGTTCCTATGATGGTAGTAACATGTCCGGGATAGATAAATCCCTGGATATTTAACCTGTCGGAATTGAGCAAGGCTGTCAAAGCTGGGGGAAGTAGTTTGTGTGCAGACAATATAAAAAAATTATCTATCTTTATTCGTTTTGCTTCTAAAACGGTGGCAGCTATAGCAGGAGCAGTAGTTTCAAAACCAATGGCAAGAAACACTACTGTTTTTTTTGGATTTTCACAGGCTGTTTTTAAGGCATCAAAGCTTGAATAAACCACACGCACATCGGCTCCTCCGGCCCTTTGTTTTTGCAGGGTGGATAAAGAACCGGGAACACGTATCATATCACCAAATGTTGTAATAATAACTTCAGGATAACTACTTAGAACAATAGCCCGGTCTATTTCTGCCCTGGCAGTAACACAAACCGGACATCCGGGACCTGAAATAAGCTGAATTGTTTCAGGCAGCATCTGCCGTATTCCATGGCGAAAAATGGATACCGTATGTGATCCGCATACTTCCATCAGACGAACAGGTGTTTCAGACAGATCCCAAATGGCATCAATCAACTTCTTAGCTATATGCTTATCTCGATACTCACTCAAATGTTTCATCGGTTTTAGCCAGAATTTCTTCCCAATATCTAAGACTTTTTTTAGCTTCCTCTTCATCAATCCTGTGCAGGGCAAATCCTGCGTGAATAATTACATAATCACCGACTGCAGGCTGTTGATCAACAATATCCAAACGGACTTCTTTTTTTGCTCCTTCATATTCAACTAAGGCGATGTTTCCGCTTATTTTTTTAATTTCCATGGGAACTGCTAAACACATTATTATCTCCTGAGCCACTTTCAAAACGTTTCAGTTTGGTCAAGGTCAAGGCGGGTGGAAATTTTAACCGCAGGAATACATGGGGTATTTCGAGGATTAAAATTTTCGCCCAACGCAGAGATCGGCCAAAATGGGACGTTTTGAAACTGGCTCTCCTGATTGTAAATTAATATAGTAAGCGGCAACCCCCTGCCCAAGAGAAAGCCCGCCGTCATTTGCGGGTATCAGAATGTTACTGTATACCATAAATCCCTTTTGTTTCAAACCTTCTTCCAGCCCGGACAGAATAGTTCTGTTCTGGAAAACCCCACCGGACAGAACCACTTTCTCCAGAGCCGATTCTTCCCTGACTTCGCAGCAGATCCGGGTCAAGATCTCTATTAAAGTAATATGAAAGCGGCGGCTTATTTGTGCTGCTGTTTTTCCTTTTTTTATATCTTCCACAACACCTTTAATAATAGGCTGATGCTTAATCAAACAGATGCCATTTTCATTGAAAATTTCACATGGATAGGAAGACATCTCTTCCCGGCTTTGTACCATCTCCAAATCCATGGCCGCTTGCCCTTCAAAATTAATCACATCCCTTAAACCTGTCAGTGCTGCCACTCCATCAAAAAGCCGTCCGCAACTTGAGGTAAGAGGAGAATTAATTTTCTGGCGGATCATCTTTAACAGAATTTCTATTTGTTTAGTATCGTGTTTTTTAAGTAGCGGCAAAGACTGCTCAAATAAACCTTCTCCATAAGCCTGATATAAATAACTGACAGCCATTCGCCATGGTTCTTTTATAGCCATAGCCCCACCAGGCATAGGCAGATAGTCGAAATGGCTTTTTCTTTCAAAGGATGATAAATCCCCAACAAATACCTCCCCACCCCAGATTCGGCCGTCAAGACCATAGCCGCTGCCATCAAGGACAATACCTATCACTTTTTCATTGAGCCCGTGTTCTGCCATACAACCAACCATATGAGCAAAATGATGCTGTACTCCTATCAAACGGAGTTGGGTCTGTTTAAGAGCATAGCGGGTACTTGGATAATCCGGATGAAGGTCGTAGGCGATTATCTGAGGTTCAATCTGCAGGATCTGCTTTAAATGCGTTATTGTAGATTCAAAATAATTTAAGGTTTCCGGGTTTACCAGATTTCCAATATGTTGGCTTATAAAGGCCCGGTTTTCTTTAATCAGGCATACGGTGTTTTTGAGCAACCCACCACAGGCAAGTATAGGAGACAACGATTCTTTCAAAAAAACCGGCATCGGCACAAAACCGCGTGATCGTCTTATCTGTCTGGTATAGTCTGAAACCTGCGTTACTATGGAATCATCGTTTCGTATGCTGATATCTCTGTTATGAATAAGAAAGTAATCAGCAATTCCGGAAAGCCTTTCAAATGCTTCTTTATTATCAGTGCAAATTGGTTCATTAGAAAGATTCCCGCTGGTCATGACCAGAGCCTCAAATCCGAAATCAAACAGAAGATGATGCAGCGGAGTATATGGCAACATTACTCCAAAGTAGCGATTGCCCGGAGCCACTGACAAAGCAATATTATTTGGCTTTTTTTTCGCAAGTAAAACAATCGGATTTTCATTGGACAGCAAAACTTTTTTTTGGGCATCGTTTACCCATGCATAGCTGGCTAAAGCCGAAAGATCAGGAGACATAAGGGCCAGGGGCTTATCTTGTCTGTGTTTTAAATCCCGCAAGCGTTTCACCGCCTCTTCGGAAACTGCATCTACTGCCAGATGAAAACCCCCAAGACCTTTTATTGCCACAATCAGGCCTTTTTTAAGAAGCTGTGCCGCTTCATTAACAGGAGAAATACCTTCTACCGGATGCCCTTTACTGTCATAAAGAAGAACCTGCGGACCGCATACCGGACAGGCATTAGGTTGAGCATGAAACCGTCGGCTTAAAGGATTATGGTATTCTTCATAACAAGCTTCACACATTTTAAAGCTTGTCATAGAAGTATTATGCCGGTCATAGGGAATGTCATTAACGATGGTATAGCGTGGACCGCAGTTGGTACAGTTAATGAATGGATAAGCAAATCGACGATCGGATGGATCATTTAGTTCCTGCAAACAATCATTGCAGATGGCTATATCCGGAGATATCAAAGCTGATTTCTCTCCGGTTATAGTACTTTGCCTGATTGAGAATTTGTTATCAAAGGATAACGGAATCGGATAAATTTTAATATCCGTAACATGGGCAGCAGGAGGTGGATTTATTCTTACTGCCTGCAAGAAATCTTCAAGAGCCCCGGGGGTTCCCTCAATCTCCATTTCAACGCCTAAGGAGGTATTGTTTACATATCCTGTAATGTTTCTATTTTTTGCCTGCACACAGACAAAAGGGCGGAATCCGACACCTTGTACTATGCCCTGAATTGTGATGCGGTTTCTGACATTCATCCGGTTTTATACTTTGGCACACGTTGAAGTATCCAGTTAAACCAGGAGTCAAGACCTGTTTGAGTCCGGCAGGAAACTTCAAAAATTTCCAGATTGGGATTAATTTCAACCGAAGCCCTGCGGATTTTCTCGACGCTCGCATCTATGTAGGGAAGCAGATCAATCTTGTTGATCAGCAGTACGCTTGATTTTGAAAACATTAAGGGATATTTGGGGGGTTTGTCATCTCCTTCCGTAACACTTAATATCATAATTTTATAGTCTTCACCTACCTCAAATTCAGCCGGACATACCAGATTGCCGACATTTTCCACCACAAGAAGATCGAGAGAAGACAAATCAAATTCTTTAAGAGCATATCGGATCATTTTGCCGTCTAAATGGCAGGCTCCGTCAGTATTGATCTGAACGGTTGCCACTCCCTTTTTTGCGATCCGCTCGGCATCAAATGTAGTCTGGATATCCCCTTCTATAACCCCGATCCGTATTTTATCTTTTAAAGCATCTATAGTACGTTCCAGCAGGGTGGTCTTGCCTGCACCGGGAGAGCTCATCAAATTTAGAACCAATAAATTATTTTGCTTAAAAAGACTTTTGTTTTCTGCAGCAAGCTGATCGTTAGCTTCCAGAATATTTCTGATAACAGGGATTTTCATGATTCTGTTCCTTTCCTAAAAAGCCCAAAGCCATAATCCGACAGAGCTATAAATTATAATGTTTGACAAAAAAACTGATAGCCGGGATCCGGCTGTTAATCAATCTCTATTTCTTTAATAAATAATTCTCTGCCTGAGATTGTTTCAATGGCCTTGGAACTACACTTTGTGCAAATGAATCTATTCCCCTCGATAGCAAATTCATTTTTGCAGTTAATGCATCTGCCGATTAAGGGAATTTGTTCTATTTCCAGCCTGACTCCTTCAAATGGGGTATCTTTAGTAATGATCTCAAGACAAAAGGTAAGACTATGATGGGCTATTGCAGTAAATTCGCCAACTACCAGACAAATACTGATTAATTTCTCTGCTCCATAGCTATCCATTTCCTGCTTAACTATATCCAATATATTTAAGGCTATTCCCATTTCGTGCATAATACTGTTTTCCTGTGTTTAATATCAGGCAATTAATTTTTGATCCCGGTTATTTGGATCAATTCCGTTTCCTCCCTTTACCAAATGCACCAGGGTGGTTATATGCCTGTTAAGCATCTCCGACTGCTTTTCCATATCTTCTGCTATTCCTGCAGCCTGTTCAGCTTCGGATGCATTTTGCTGGGTCACCTGATCAAGTTCCCGTACAGCTTTGGTAACATTATCCATACCGGCATGCTGTTCTTTGGATGCAGAAGAAATGTCATTAAGTAGAATAGCTGTTTTATCCGTTATTTCAAGCGCACTTTTAAATGCATTTTCCGTAACACCGACAAGCTCAACTCCTTTGGAAACACGGTTGCGCGTATCTTCAAGCAAATCTGATGTAACCTTAGCCGCACTGGCAGCACGCATCGCAAGGCTTCTCACCTCATCAGCCACCACGGCAAAACCGCTTCCTGCTTCTCCGGCCCGGGCTGCTTCAACTGCTGCATTGAGAGCCAATAAATTCGTCTGAAAAGCAATTTCATCAATTGTTTTTATAATCTTGTGTGTTTCTTCATTAGTTTCCGAAATCTCTTTCATTGCGTCTATCAGTTCCTGCATAGCCCTGTTTGAATCAGCCATAACTTTGTTTGCCTGTAGCATCAGGTCATTTGCTGCAAAAGCGTTTTCGGAATTTCTGGCGGTCATGGATGATACTACTTCCAGAGATGTGCTTGTTTCATCTATTGAAGCGGCTTGTTTAAAAGCATTTGAAGCCAGCGAATTACTTGCAGTTGCAGTTTGATTTGCAGAAGAAGAAGTCAGAAATGCGCTGTCGACAAGATCCTTAATAATAACATTGATAGGTTTGTCTACTGACCATTTCATAAGTATGTAAATCATTCCGGAAACTGCTATGAGTATCAATATTGAACCGATCATCATCTTTTTCGTCAGATCTGAAATGACCCCGTTGAGTTCAGTTAGATCATAAGATAATGAAATAATCCCACCCACGTTACCTTGCTTCCAGCCATGATGACAGCGTATGCAGTCGGTATCAATCATCTGAGGGCTGTATATATCAATTTTTTTTGTACTGACAACCTCAACAGCATCTTTTTTTTCTATAATATCCTTAACAATTCTATTATCCAGAACCTTTCCTTCCAGGCTTTCTGTGGAAGAAGAAAGATTGGCTTTTCCCTGCTGATCATAGAGTGTAACATCTAAAACACCCTTAATGTCTCTTTGGCGTAACAGCAGTTTTTGGAAATTACCCATCTGGCCACGCTCTAAAGAGTCACGCACTCCCTGCTCAAGAGACTCAAAAAGGATATGAACGGAAGTAATATAATTTTTCGTTATCCTTTTCTTAACAAAACCGGTTATGAAACCGGTTTCTGATGTAAGAAAGACAAATAATATCAGAAGCAGGAAAAACATTACTTTGCCTGTAACTGATAATTTAGCAAATGATTTTCCTTTCATTGATTAACTCCTATTTATTGGGCGGTTTTTTTGTTCGGATATTCTGTAAAAAGGAAAATCCTTCTTCCGGGCAAAGTTTGGCCAGGCACAGCCGATACAAGGGGCATTGGCGGCAACGCACCAGTTTTGGCTGAGGTTCCACCATCTGTTGGGACAATCGGCAGCGGTATCCGGGCCTACACAGCCCAATTTGAACAAACAACCTGCTTCACCCAGTTTGCATGCGAATATTTCCTGCTGAAAGTCATGATATCTTGGACACTGTTCATGGATTTTGCGACTATAAAAAAGAGCCGGCGAACCTTGGTCAGTAAGGGTCGGCATTCCAACTTTAACCATGTTTATAATAGTTTGCCAAACCCAGTCAGGATGCACGGAACACCCGCGTAAGTTGATAACAAGTTTATTTATGCTGCGTTTTTTATAATATTCCCTGAGACTGACCGCACCGGTTAAATTGCCTTCAGCCGCGGGAATACCGCCATCACTGGCGCATGTGCCAACTGCTATTGCGCCACTCATAGTAGCTGCTGCTGCTTCAATATATTGGCCAAAAGCCTTATCACCTATGATACAGGCCTCCGGCATCTTTTCCGGTATGGCACCTTCTACTGCCAAAAAATAGTCGCCTGCTTTACCTGAAATATATTTTTCGATAAGATCTAATGCTTTTTTACCGGAAACAGCCGACAGATCGGAATGAAAAGCCAGTTGCGAATAATTGGTAATAAGGGTAAGTGGTGACGGCGAACCGGATTGTAAGAGCGAAACCGAACAACCTGAACATGATTGCCCCTGAAGATATATGAGCTTAGGTATGGTTTTGGGATCAAGTTTCTTTAGAGCAGCAATAACAGGCTTGGGAAGATTAAGGATACCAAAAGCGGCACTTAACATAGCTCCCAGTTTCAAAAATTCTCTTCTATCCATTAAAAAAACTCCCTATAGCAAGTAAGTTTAAATATTCTCCTTTAAGAGAATATCACAACATGTTATTTATAAACTTCAATACATAAAGGCATCCATTCTGAACACACACAGAAACAAGTTTGATGAATTAATCTTTATTCTACTTTTTTCAATGTGATGCCCTTAGTATCAATTTATCAATGAACGGCGCATGCAATGCAGGGATCGAATGAATGCATGATCCTCACTGCCTCAATTTGATCCTCAGGGTCATTCACCTTAGTTCCTATAAGGGCTGACTCCATAGCGCCGGGCTGATCATTATCGTCTCTGGGAGAAGCATTCCAGGTGGTCGGCACCACACATTCATATCTTTCAATTTTATGGTCTTTTATACGAATATAGTGTAGTAAAGCTCCTCTTGATGCTTCAGTAGCACCGAATCCTTCTCCTGATGCCGGTATCCTGATATCTGCTATAGTGGGTCCTTTCGTATCAAGCCGTTCCGTCTCATCTAACAGAAAGTCAGCAATAATCGCCCCACAGATGGCCCGGCTCAAATAACGTCCAAGAACCGAGTTCAGCTTTGATGGTGTTATGCCCGTTTGACCGGCAAATCTTTCGACAAGTTGCTTTACTTTAGGATTATGGCCCTGGTGATAATCGACAAGAATGCGCGCGGCACTTCCCACTTCAACCATATGGCCCTGATATCGCGGAGCCTTTATCCAGGAATAAGCACCACTTTTTTGGGGTGATGGAGTTAAAGTAGAATCTTTAACTTTAAGTCCGCTTGGAGACGAATACTTGGCATGTTTGACATCTTCGGTAATCAATTCAAAGTTAACAGGCGATATCTGCCCGTCTAAAAGTACTCCTGATGAAAACACTCTCTCACTTTCCGCTTCTGAAGTAAGCGGCAACAGACCATAGGATAGAAAGCCACCTTTGCTGGCTCCGATTTCCCAGTATTTTGGAAATGCCTTTGCTATTGCCAGAACATCGGGAATATATTTATTATGGTAAAAATCGCGCACTTCGCGAATCAGAGACTGATATGAAGAGATAAGATCAATTCTTGCATTTTGTGTGCAGCCTCCCGGAAAAATAGATGTGCTGTGCGGAAATTTGCCTCCGAATATAGCTGCGGCTGCATTGGCCTTTTTCTGGATCTCCATAGCTTCGATATAGTGCTTTATAGCTCCAATATTGAGATCTGTATCGCTAATGTATTTTCCTGATAGTCTTGGAAGAAAAGGAGCAGCCGGATAAGATTTTCCTGAAGCAAGCTCGGACTGCACCCAGTTTTTTACTGTCAGAAGATCTGCATCTTTTCCTTTGTATTTAAGAATGGCGGTAATGTCTACAAAATCTAAAGCAGCCAGCTGATAGAACTGCAACAGATAATCGTATAAGTGGTTTGCACCTTGAATAAGATTATGCATGATACGCCCGTTAGGCGGTACATTGAGCTTATATACACTTTCCTGAGCATAAGACGATGCAATAGCGTGTGCATACGGACATACGCCGCAAATCCTTTGGGTAATCTGCTGTGCATCAAGCGGGTCCCTTCCCCGCAGAAAAACTTCAAAGCCCCTAAACATTTCGCCCATACACCGCGCATCAACAATTGTATTGTTTTCAACAGTAGTTTCAATGTTCAGATGCCCTTCAATCCTTGTGATCGGACCAAGGTTTACTTTCATCAACGCCCTCCGTGTCAGGTTTAAGTTATTATCATCATCGAATTTGAGCAAATTAAGATTCTTAATTTGCTATATTTTTATTATAGCGCAACCGGGATGTATCAATTTTCTCCTGGCGGCATAATTCAAACGCCATATATTTGACATAGAAAATATATAATAACATTGAATATCTAATATAATTATGATATATATATAATAAATTTGTATAAATAATTTATAACAATATAAAAACTATTTTAAGACTGCAAATAACGTTCCAGACAAACTACAATCTGTCAATATGGATGGACTTGCATAAAATCCATATTAACAGGTAATAGAATTTGTCTTTATCCTCAATTGTGCTGTTGGCTCCTGATTTAATTTTTGCAAAGCGAAAAAAATATGAGCAACATAATTATGGTAGGTATCGGTGGTTTTACAGGCGCAATTTTAAGATATCTGATTAGTGGATATATTCAAAATTTGACACAAAAAGCTGCGTTTCCGTTTGGGACACTGGCTGTGAATATTACCGGCTGTTTTCTGATTGGTATATTATCTCAGCTTGTTGAATCTCAGGCTGGCTTGTCATCCGAACTTCGCACATTCCTTATAATCGGGCTTTTAGGCGCTTATACTACTTATTCTACGTTTAGCAATGAAACCATGAATCTTTTGCAGAGCCAGCAGTTTTTCCTTGCATTGGTAAACGTCGGTACTCATTTAATTTTAGGACTATCGGCGGTATTACTCGGCCGATTTACAATAATTGCATTGTGGAGATAGGAAAAATGAAGCTTCCGCCTGAAGGTCAGCTTCTCCGAATATTTATCGGTGAAAGTGACAAATATGAAGGAAAACCATTATATGAATGGATAGTAATTAAAGCTAAAGAACATGGTTTGGCAGGAGCTACCGCCATTCGTGGCCTAATGGGATTTGGTGCAAACAGCCGCATCCATACTTCAAAAATATTGCGGCTATCTCTTGATTTGCCAATCATTGTGGAAATAGTAGATACGCATGAAAAAATAAAAGAATTTCTTACCATTATTGAAAATGTAGTCCAAGAGGGTTTGATAACTCTTGAAAAAGCAGATATCCATCTTTATAGAAGCGGTAATCAAGATGAATGAATATATAAAAATATAACAAGTTGCATAAATAAAAGTCCTTAAATAAACGGTAATCTAAATGTTTCGTTATCGGAGGCTTATGATAAAAAATAAAAATATTGAGATAACAACGCCTGAGCATCCAACAACTGAGAGCTTGTCTTCTTCTGATAATCCGGACGCTACCGTAGATATCAGCAATAAAACAAATTCTGCAGAAGACCTGTCTTACAGAATTAAATTTAAGAATTTACTTGAACTTACCCGGTCTATTTGCCATGAGTTAAGTCAGCCGGTTACTATTTTATTGGGCTATTCGGAAATGATGTTATCAAATATGGAAACAAACGACCCTTTGTATAATAAATTGAATGAAATAAATAAGCAGGCCGACAAAACAGATGAAATAATTCGCAGAATGCACAGAAATGTAAAATATATATCCGAAGACAACACATCCGACAGTGTAATAATAGGCAAAATATGATTAAAGAAAGAGTTAATGAGCCATACAACGGAAACCCAGTATGTTTGAGTGATTAACCGGTTCAATTTGGAATCGTGTAAAAAGTCTGACATCATCTCCTGAGATAAAAGATCCGCCTTTTACTACCATGAATTTCTCAATACGGCTTGAAGTCCATTCAAGCACATTGCCCAGCACATCTGCAATCCCAAAATTATTTTCAAACTCCTCGTAACGATCCACAGGGGTTGTTCCACATACAGAACTTTCTTCTATGTTACATGCTTTCTTATTAAAGCTGTTCCCCCAAGGCAATGAGTAGCCTTTATCGGTTCTGGATGCAGCTTCCCATTCATTTTCGCTGGGGAGCTTTTTGCCGGTCCAGGCTGCAAAAGCCATGGCATCCTCAAAGCTAACATGAACTACGGGATGATTTCTTTTTTTATGTATCGTACTTCCTGGACCGCATGGTTGATACCAGCATGCACCTTCAACCGTTTTCTGAATAGTTGTAGCATTAAAAATTAGTTTTTCCATACCAGTTTGTTCGTCAATCGTTTTTTCATAGCGCCCGATATATACCTTGCTATATCCACGTTTTTCGGCTGTTGTCTTATATCCTGTTTTCTCTGCAAATACTTCAAAAAGAGCATTTATTACGGGATATTTACCTATATAGTAATCCGGTAGATTGACTTTTTCTTCTGAGCATTCGCCTCTTTTAGGCCGCTTACTTCCTATAATATATGAGCCTCCCTGAATAAGTATATATTGATTATAATATTTATCCATTGCCGCAAGAGAATGATTGAATTCTTCTGCTAAGACTTTGGCGTTTTTAATATTTGAAGCCTTGTTCTCGCCAATATCAAAATCTTCTTCCACTAATTTTGCATTAGAATCACTACTGGCACTATCGCCATATTCATCAGCTAACACAATATTTTCTTCAGGGCCATCAGGTTCGATATCTTCAATTATCTCAAGATCTTCATTATTATCTATAGCATCTATTATTTCAACTTCTTCTTCCAGTTCGTCTATCTGTTCATCCTGAAGTTCAAGTTCATCTCCGGTATCAATATCGTTTGCTGTTTTAGTTTCAAAAATATTATCTTTGCTTAATGCTCCACCGGCATTTCCTTCTTTTGAACTGTCAGCTGGACCTATCCCACCTGGCTCCTGGTACTTTTCTCCATCTTCAGTGCTATAATTTTCTTTTCCCGATAAATCTTCACAAGAATTATTTCCGATGCTATTACCGTTTCCATCGCCTAACCCGATATTTTCTTCAAGGCTATCGGGTTCAATCTCTTCTATTATCTCAAGGTCTTCATCATCATCTATGGTATCTATTGCTTCAACAATATCGGGAAGAGATTGATCAGTTCCTCCGCCAGCCTCTTTATCTGTTTCGAAATCAGTTATATATCCTGATTTATCTGCCAAACCGTCTTTACTGACACCCTCAGATCCTGTGCCGATCTGCTCAGAGTTGTCTTTCGAAGATATTCCCGAAGTGCCGCCTTTTCCGGTTTCCCCGCCTTCCGCTCCATCTTTGTCTCCGCTCTTGGCTCCGGCGCTTATAATAATATCTGAACCATCAGATTCAGATATTCCGGTATTGCCTTTTTTATCACCTACCGTACCTTCCGATCCGGAATCTGATATTCCTAAAAGCTGATCTGGAATGTTTTCCGTTTCAATTACTTCATCAGCATTTTCTTCAAGATCAACTTCTTCGGTTTTAATATCAACATCTTCGCAAACTTCATCTATCTCTTCATCTATTATTTCAACTTCTTCTTTCAGCTCGTCTATCTGTTCATCCTGAAGTTCAAGTTCATCTCCGGTATCAATATCGTTTTCTGTTTCGGTTTCAAAAATATTCTCTTTGCTTAATGCTCCACCGGTATTTCCTTCTTTTGAACTGTCACCTGGGCCTATCCCACCTGGCTCCTGGTACTTTTCTCCATCTTCAGTGCTATAATTTTCTTTTCCCGATAAATCTTCACAAGAATTGTTTCCGATGCTATTACCGTTTTCACCGCCTAACCCGATATTTTCTTCGAGGCCATCGGATTCAACCTCTTCTATTATCTCAAGTTCTTCGTCATCCTCTATGGTATCTATTGCTTCAACAATTTCGGGAAGTGATTGATCAATTCCAACGCCAGCCTCTTTATCTGTTTCGAAATCAGTTTTATATCCGGATTTATCTGCCAAACCGTCTTTGCTGACTTCCTCAGATCCTGTGCCGATCTGTTCACTGCCGTCTCTCGATGATTTGTTTTGGAAATTGTTTTGTGCAGATTCTAAAGAACCTTCATGATTAAATCCGCCGTATTTTTCGGACATAAGTCGGATTGTTTTTTTCAATTCATCAAGTTGATTAAGATTGTCCTTGGCAGTATCAACTGAATGAGTTGCTGCGTCCGACAATATTTTGTCAATTGCACTTAAGGCCTTTGCCACCTCACCCAGATTAGCCTGCCCTTCATTCATGACAGTATTTAGAAAAGTTTTCAGCGTATTATCTTTTGCTTCATCCGACATTGAAAAAATATTGTTTGGACCAATAATTATTCCTTCCGGATTTTTATCTTCAGCATATAGTTTTTTCAGATCGGTATTTATAGAAGATTTGAGGCTGTTCAGATTTTTGCGTTTATGATTAATAGCGGCAGGATCGTTCGCTTCATTCCATAGCAAACCAATCAATTTCTCTGTTTCGATTTCTTTCAGGGTCTCTACAGAACTGTCATCATGATAAAACTCTCTAATAGTGTAAATAAGCCTGTATTTAAGGGCATTTTTATTTCGATAATTAAGTCCTTCTATTGCTTGACCGATACCTTTTAGGGTAATTGCTTCATTCACATCAAACTCCTTTCTGTCAAACACATTTAAGCAAAGTTCATACCATTTGCGAAATACTGTTGTTTTGCCTGCACATTAAGATTTGCCCTGTTATCAGTTTTTTACAAGTCCACCTTGTTTAACAAGCTTTGTAGTGATGTTTATGCGAGTGTCTTAAGAATTTGCTGCAAAATGGTATACAATTTGCAACTATTTATATATTTAAGATACAGGGGAATTAATAATATGTGTCGTATTATCTGCATAACCGCCAGAAAAGATGGTGCAGGGAAAACTACCACAGCCATAAATCTTTCGGCTGCATTTGAAATAGCTGAAAAAAAGACTCTGCTTGTTGATTGTGATCCAATTGGTCATGCAACTACAGGTTTGGGAGTTGACGGTATGCAGATAAAGGGTTCTCTTTATGAGGGTATGGTCGGAAAAATTCAGGCGGCCAAACTTATCATAAAAAAAGGGCCGGGGTTCCCGGATCTGATTCCCGGGGCATTAGATCTCTACAGGTATTCAACAGAAAATGGCAAAAATAAAGAATCCGTTTTGCGGGATCTTCTTGAAGAAGTAAAAGATCAGTACGATTACATAGTTATCGATACTCCTCAGACGCCGGTTATTCTTATGATAAATGCATTTATTGCAGCAGACTTGTTATTTGTAACTATACCTTGTGAATATCTTTCGATTGCAGGAATTGGTTATCATTTCGATACATTTCAGATGATAAAAAAAGGGTTCGGCCTTAATAATGATTTAGATCATATACTTCTGACAAAAATGGATACACAGGAAATAACTTGCAGGTTAATTGCGAAAGAATTAAGGGAGCGCTTTAAAAAAAAGGTATTCGAAACGGCTATCCCTATATGCAGCCAGCTAAAGAATTCTCCGGCTTATGGTAAACCCGTTTTTTTGACTGACATAAATTCTAAAGGAGCAAGAAGTTATCTTAAACTGGCTTGTGAAATAATAGAGAAGTACCAGCAAAGATAAATTAATTAAAGGAAAAATTAAATATGAAAATAATAGACGGGGAAGTTATAAGAAACGGAGAGCAGGATCTGATTGATTCCATAAACGGTGACCTTGACTGGGGTAATGTTGAAGAAATATTTAAGCAACAGCACCATATGAAGATAGGTGATGATGTTGAATATAAACATGGAGACATTGTTGTTTATAATGACCAGGTGGCTTACAGACTGGAGTTTGATGTCAAGGTAAACTTCACGGTTATATTGGATAGAGAAGGAAATTGTCTTTCGGTTAAAACACCGGAATGCGATGAAATTTCCGGTGAAAATGGTAATGAGCAAAACAATGAGCCTCAAAATAGCTTTGTCTGTAAAGACAATGAGTACGAAGATAATGATATAGCTATTATAAAAGAAAGTTCTGATCAAACTATAAATCAGGAAACAGATAGTATACAGGAAAGAATAGCACAGGCTGTATCCAATGTTGCAGGTGCTATTATTCATAATTAACGAGCCAGTTTCAAAACGTCCCATTTTGGCCGATCTCTGCGTTGGATGAAAATTTTAATCCTCGAAATACCCATGTATTCCTGCGGTTAAAATTTTCACCCGCCTTGACCTTGACCAAAGTGAAACGTTTTGAAAGTGGCTCTAACGATTATTTTTTATAATGCATAATTCTTAGGGTTATATATGGAGCACAAAAATAATAAATTGGATGTTATTAAAAACAAATTTAATGAGATTCTTTCCGGTCATATTAAAAAACTACTAGATTCATATTATGAGACTTTTGGATTGTCTTTTAATTTACCTGAACTTTCATGCCTGGCACTTATTCAGGAACAGATTTCCGGCCAATCAGATAATTTTCCTTTTTGTCTTGAAAATTATTCCAGGGAAAAGTTGTTTGATGAAGTATCCGACTTAGGTATGGAAACAGGCGCAGAACTCGATATGGCTTTTGATAAGTTGATTCAAAAGAAATACATTCATATTGATGAGAATAAAAATATCTGTGTAAACAAATTAACCAAAAATGTCACTATTCTTCTTGACCGTATTCATCCTAATATGTGTGGGATAAATCTTTTGGCCTATATTATTCAGACCATGGATGAAGCAATATCCGGCCGCAAAGAGCTTGCTTCTGCCATAGATCAATTTGATCAGACTTTGCAACTGCATGGTGTCATGCTGAAAAATCAAGAGGGTCAACAAGAACAAATAAAGGCTGCCGCTTCACCTTCGAGCAGTAATTTAATTTATCAGAAAAAAGTAAAACCCTATATCAGGAATCAACAGATCTCTGGAAGAATAGAACCTGGAACCGGTAATGGAAGCAGTATTATCAAATCAGGAAATTTAATCAAGTCCCTTTACACTCCTTTTTCAGAATCTTCAATAACACCAATATCTGAAAGGGAGAATATAAAAGTCATCGAAGATTTTTCCCTTAAAGATAATAAAAACGGCGAAACCGGTAAGAACAATTCTACGGAATACGAAAAAGACTCAAACAAAATATCTCCTGATGAAATAATAAATGAAAGAGAGATAATTGAAAAGAAGGAATTGAATATCAGAAGTGATAATTTTAAAGAATGCTCAAATATCGAAAAGCCACTTGAGCCAGACTCTGAAAATGATTTATCTCAAAAAAATGACTTGAATGAATCACCGGATAATATAGAAAAAATATTTACTGCGGATATTAGTAACAAGACTGCGGAATCAGACGTATCGCCAGTATCGGATGAAACAGAGAGTGAAGATAACACAACAAATAGTTTTTTGAATGAGGATAATTTAATTGAAAACCAGATAGCTGCTTTTGGAGAAGAGCTGTCGATGCAGTGTCCGGTATGTAACTCAGGGAAAGTCATTTCAAATACAACCTTAAAAAATAAGATATATTTCAGATGCTCAAACAAACAATGCAGCTTTATAAGCTGGGGAAAACCTTATTATCTGTCATGCCCGAAGTGCAGCAACAATTTTCTGATAGAATCTATTCAAAGCGATGGACAAAAGATGCTGCGATGTCCAAGGGCGACATGCCGTTATACTCAGCGTATTCCAGGAGAGCAAGCAGGGGATACATCAATTATAGATAATACCGGTCAAAAATCTAATTCTTCTCATTTGCCGGTCAAAAGAGTTGTTAGAAAGAGGGTTGTTCGGAGAAGAAAATAGATTATTGGAAGTAATTTGCAATTACGTGATCAAAGACAGATCGATGTCTTTTAGTCCTTTTTCCTGTGTTTTAGCAGAAGTTTCAAAACGAGCTGCTAAATTACGGTTTACAGAGCCCAATGTAATACTTAAAAATGTTTGTTCACGTTTAGCTCTTTGCAAACGGCTGTTTATTTCTTGCTTCAGATCCTCTTTTAGTATCCGATACTTCTTATTGGCACTGCCAGATCCGCTTGAATTAATATAAGTCCATTCGCCGGAATCATTTTCTATGATGCCGGTATGTCCGAAATGCTGGGAGGAAAAAGATAGTATGGCCCCTTTTTTAAGGTACGGCTCAATTTTATCCCATATTTCAGGAAAAGACTTATCAGTTACCTGTGGTACATGAAACTGAATGGGCTTATCGCAAAGAAGATTTGTTACTCCTTCTCCAGTTAAAAATGAATTTGGGTTCAAGCCCATGCTGTGCGCCTTTTTCAGTAAAGCACTGCCCACTCCATTTTTTCCATAATAGGCAATACCATTATCTTCCAAAATTCCTGCAACAAATTCATAACAGTTATTACTTGTAGTTTGTTTTACAGTGCTTTGCCCCTCAGAAACTTTAATACCGGTCAAGTTATCCGGCTTTTTGCTTGCGGCATTTAAGACTGCCGGACCATCAGCGATATATTCTTTGAATATCGGATTTTTAAACTGCTGACTATTATATAAATATAGGCCATATTTTTTGAGCTGGTTTGTGATGCTGTCAAAATCTTTTCGCCCTTGCTCGTTGATGGGGGCTTTTCCGGTTATATACTTGTGGCGCAGTAAAACCAGCTTGGAAATTTCTTCAGCCCGAGATGGATCTTTTTGCTGGATCGCTTTCCATTTTTCATATTGCCGGGTGTTTTTAAGGAGACTGTCTGTAAGGCTTATGCAAAAATTATCATTCATTTTTTTTGCGCCGGATTGCAATCCCTGCGATGTGCTTAACACATCAACATTATTAATAACATTTGCAGAAAACATTAAGTTACTGGTGCTCCATTATATTCTTTTTATCTAAACGTATTCTTTGCTCAAATAAGAGTTTATATTTTATTTTGCAAAAGAAGTGCCACGAAAGCTTTGAATAGCTCATACCAAGTTGCATTCAAAGAGATAGCAAGGCGGCAAGGTGTTTTTTGCGCAGGAATATATGTATAATACGTCAAGAATAGAACCGATGAAGCCAAAGCAGCTATAATTTGAATTGACAGGAATCCGTCAGCAGATGTCAATAATATGACACAATTGTAGAGGCCGGGAAAATCTTTCGGCTCCCCGATCTGAAACGAACTATTTACTAGTCAACCAGCTATAAAACTAAAGAAAATGTTTCTATAATATTTACATCAAACGGTCTATGTTCTAAATAATTTTTATAGCAGCCTTATGGTTGTGTAACTGTAATTTTTTTACCAACAGCTCCACATCCTTTGACATTAAAATGCCTTTTTCCACAAAAAATTCACCAATCGGTCGTTGAAGACTGCGCTGTTTCCCTAAAAGTGCCAATCTTTGAAAAGAAGTCAAATAGCCCTTCAAATATGCATATTCAACAAATCGTTTTTCAAATTCTCGTTCAATTGCCCGTTGTTTCAGGATAGCATGTATATCGTTTCTGCTGAGAATTCCCCATTTGAGTGCTATCTGACCAACCGGGGGACGCTGCATTTTTTGCCGGGTTAATGCATCAATAAGCGTTTTCCACGATACTATGCCTGAATAATATAGAAATTGGCCTATTAACAACTTACGTTTCGGGAGAAGACCTCTGTAAAAATGGTCAGCGGTGTTTTTGCAAGTACTTGCAGTTGAACTTTTTTTCTTATGTTCTTCTTTCTTAGTACTGTTATTGTTTTTTTTAACTAATGGGCTGAATTTATTCAAGGCTGTTTGCAGTGTTTCATAGGCCAGGTTCAGTTCAATGAATTGTTCATTCATTTCTTTTTTCATTTTCCCTACAATTAAAAAACGGTCAGGATGTGTTTCAAACGCTTTTTTACGATATGCTGTTTTTAGCTTTACTGGAGGAATGCCCATTATAGCATCAATCGAAATGCCAACAACCGGTCCAAAAATAACGCTATATGCATTTAATATATCTTGATTATGTAAAATATTCTGCAAAATTCATCCTCCTTGATATACATTACAATTTCAAACTGCTTTGCAAAAATTTATTTTATTATTCCGGCAATGATTCATGTTTATTAAATCCGCACGATACCTCTGTTTACGACAAATATCAGCTATTGAATAGATATATATTTTGTTACCATGTAATAAAGTTGCTCCGTAATTATAGCAGCGTTCAAATTATATGCATAATTGATGCCTTAACCAAAGAAATAATATAGCAAATTTTATAAAATTAAAAGGAAATATTTACATTGCCTTGATATGGTATAGTTGTTGCTTGGTTAATTATCAAATTAATTATTTCCAACTTGTAAATAATTAAGGATTTAGATCAACATAAATATAGCAT
>JAHIFE010000060.1 GCA_018901125.1 Pseudomonadota bacterium
AAGGTCAAGGCGGGTGAAAATATTAACCGCAGGAATACATGGAGTATTTCGAGGATTAAAATTTTCGCCCAACGCAGAGATCGGCCAAAATGGGACGTTTTGAAACTGGCTCTAATAAATATCATTCTTTCTATTGACCGTTTTGAAATACGTCCAGTTATGA
Organism: Pseudomonadota bacterium; assembly: GCA_018901125.1. Lineage (GTDB taxonomy): Bacteria > Desulfobacterota > Desulfobacteria > Desulfobacterales > RPRI01 > RPRI01. The sequence continues at coordinate 164 of JAHIFE010000060.1, forward strand.
CCATGTATATGAAGGTTAGAGTATTCAACAACTTTAATGCGTTGATTGTTGTTCAGAGATGAGCGACTATGCTTTATCTTGTGCTGGATTTGGGCCTTATGCAATGATCAGCAAAAAAAGGATGTAATACAAAAGTATCGTTTAAGTTAAACAATGCAAAGAGTAAAATAATTTATGTTGCCCGGTTTCGATAAAATTATTGAACAAAGAATATTGGATGCCCAGAAAAGAGGGGAATTTGAGAATCTTTCCGGTACAGGAAAGCCCCTTACTTTTGAGGAGTCCGGTTCGGTGCCTGAGGATATTCGCATCGCTTATAAGATATTAAAAAATGCCGACTATATTCCTCCTGAAATTGAGCTGAAAAAAGAGATTATCAAAACCGAAGAATTGCTTGCCGGCATGGAAGATACAGCCGAAAAATATCGGGTGCTTAAAAAACTGAATTTTATGAAAATGAAGTTCAATCTCTTGCGTAACACTTCCGTCATATTTGAGGAGAACGAGGTTTATGCTGAAAAATTAGTTGATCGATTTGGGAAAAAATAATTAAGTAATTTTTTTATTGTTAAAAGAAATATAGTTAGTGTGAAAAGGATTTGGAACTGTGAAAAAACTTACAGTAGCGCTTATTTCAGGAGGGATATCGGTTGAGCGGGAGGTATCCATAAAAAGCGGTGACCAGGTTTATGATGCTCTGGATAAGGCAAAATATGATATCATACGGTATGATCCTGCATCCCAACTCTTGCGCCTTGTATCGGATTCTTCAAATATAGATTTTGCGCTTATTATACTGCATGGACCTTGTGGTGAAGACGGAACTATCCAAGGCCTGCTTGATCTCCTTGATATTCCGTACCAAGGGTCAGGTGTCCTTGGAAGTGCTGTGGCCATGAACAAATTTGCTTCCAAACAGCTTTATGAACAATCAGGAATTCCGGTTCCTCCTTATTTGATAATCAATAAAGGCGATCCGGTTGAATATAAAACTTGTGAAAAACGGCTCGGTACGCAACTTGTTGTAAAACCTGTTTCGGGCGGTTCCAGTATCGGGGTTTCAATTGTAAAGTCGGATGAATCGTTTAACGATGCTGTTAAAGATGCTTTATCCTGTGATGATATTGTTTTGGTTGAAACTTGTGTCGAAGGGGTTGAGCTTACCGGCGGAGTTATAGGAAATGATGAGCCTGATGCTTTGCCTATTGTTGAAATAATACCTGATAAAAATTATAAGTTTTTTGATTATACTGCAAAATATAAGAACGGGGCAACCAAAGAGATATGTCCTGCCCGGATTGATGATAAATTAACTGTAAAAGCACAAACTTATGCGAAAATGGCCCACAAAGCTCTTTTTTGCAAAGGTTACAGCAGGACAGATATGATACTTTCCGGAAAAGAGATTTATGTTCTGGAAACCAATACTATTCCGGGTATGACTGCAAACAGTCTTTTGCCTCTAGCAGCAAAGGCCGCCGGCATATCTTTCACTATACTCCTTGACAAGCTTATTGAGCTTGGTCTTGAGGAGCATAGAAAAACAAAAGATAGAAAGGCTGGCAAGTGATAACATCAAGTATTAAAGAGTTAATGAGTAATTATGAGAATGTCGGACCTGGCGATGTGTTTAGCGGAATAATCGGGGCCGACAGGATGAAGCAGTTTTTGATGATCGATCTTATTGAAAGAGGCATACTCTGCGTTCCTTCTCCCCTTTCACAGATAATTAGCGGTTCTAAAGTCGTACAAGCTCTTTTTTTGAATAAGTGGATGATTCCTCATACCCGTGCAATTTTGAGAAGAAGGGATCTTATAGATGCTGTGAGCTGGTACAACAGGCATAAAATAGGACTTGTTGTTACAAAAGAAGATCGTATGCATTGCGGGTTCGGGATAAGAAAATGGGATTCGATTGAAACTCTTTACAGCTTTATGTCGATGGCCGACACATCTTATCCTTTTATATTACAGCCCTTAATTGAAAATTTTAAGGACATTCGTGTGATAGTTGCGGGAGATTATATCGAGTCATATACGAGGTATAATCCGGATAATTTCCGAATGAACATGGCAGCAGGTGGGTCAAGCAGCCCCTTTGCTCTTGATGAAGACAAGAAGAAATTCTGTACAGCCGTTATGGAACGGGGCAAGTTTCCTTTTGCACACATAGACATCATGGTAATGGGCGACAACAATTGTTATCTTTCCGAAATAGCTTTAAGCGGAGGTTTAAAAGGAGCCCGTATCAATAGAGAAGAGCTTGACGGGAAAAAACAGGCGATTACAGATAAGATAATTAAAGATAACGTCATTTAAAAGGATATTATACGAAAGTCTGTGCCGGAGGTTTTTATGAAGATATTGGTAGTTGGAAGCGGAGGTAGAGAGCATGCGCTTGTGTGGAAAATAGCACAGAGCCCGAAAGTAAAAAAAATCTTTTGCGCGCCTGGAAATGCCGGTATAGCAGGCTTTGCCGAGTGTATTCCAATTAGTTCGGATGATATCAAGAGTCTTTTGGAATTTGCAAAAAAGGAGAAAATTGCTCTTACAATTGTCGGTCCGGAAGCTCCACTTTCAAACGGAATAACAGACTTGTTTGAAAAAGCCGGTTTAAAAATATTCGGATCTTCCGGCAAAGCTTCTGAGCTGGAATCGAGCAAATGCTTTTCCAAAGAGCTGATGATAAAATACAAGATTCCTACCGCTTCCGGAAAAATATTTTCAAACTATAAGCAAGCAGCAAACTATATACGAAAAATGAAAGCTCCCTGCGTTGTAAAAGCAGACGGGCTTGCATCCGGAAAAGGCGTTTTCGTATGCTCTAATGAAAAGCAAGCAATAGAGGCGCTTGACGACATTATGATAAAGCGTTCTTTCGGAGATGCAGGCAAAAAAGTTTTAATAGAAGAGCTGCTTGCAGGAGAAGAAGCCTCGTTTCTTGCATTTACCGATGGGAAAACCGTTCTACCTCTTCCGTCCTCGCAGGATCACAAGTCAATTTTTAATAATGATAAAGGTCCAAATACCGGAGGAATGGGTGCTTATTCACCTGCTCCGATTGTAGACAGATACATTCATAAGAGAATCATGGAAGAGATCATGATTCCTACTGTCCGGGCTATGGCTGCCGAGGGCAGGCACTATAAGGGGATTTTGTATGCCGGACTTATGATTGATAATGATAAAATCAGGGTTCTCGAATATAATTGCAGGTTTGGCGATCCGGAAGCACAGGCTCTTTTCGTTCGGATAAAAAGCGATATAATTCCAATAATGGAGGCAGTAATAGAAGAAAGGCTTAACGAGTGTGCTATAGAAATTGATCATAGGGCATCGGTGTGTGTTGTGATGGCATCAGGGGGATATCCAGGCGCGTACAAAAAAGGGATACCGATAAAAGGGCTTGAAGATGCCGCCCGCATAAAAGATGCCATCGTATTTCATGCAGGCACAGCAATAAAAGATGGTGCGATAATTGCTAATGGTGGGCGTGTTCTCGGAGTAACGGCACTTGGCGATACCGTATCTGCAGCAATAGATAAAGCATACAGAGCTGCACTGAAAATCAGTTGGGATGGTGTTCAGTATAGAACAGACATAGGACAAAAGGCTGTAAAACGGATGAAAGCACTTCCTGTGGTTTCCATTGTAATGGGAAGTGATTCGGATTATGAGGTGATGGAGGAAACAGTTGCCATATTGAAGAAATTTAATATTACCTTTGAAATTACTGTGGCATCAGCTCACAGAACCCCCGAAAAAGCTGCCGGACTCGCCTCAAGAGCAAAACAGCGGGGAATAAAAGTAATAATTGCCGGAGCCGGTCATGCAGCACATCTTGCAGGAGTACTTGCAGCGCATACCTCTCTTCCCGTAATCGGAGTTCCTATTGATTCGTCGTGTCTTGCCGGACTTGATTCATTATTGTCAACTGTACAGATGCCGCCAGGCGTGCCTGTAGCTACTGTTGCAATAGGAAAATCCGGTGCAAGAAATGCCGGTATCCTGGCAGCCCAGATTCTTGCAATTTCGGATCCGGAGCTTTCGGCCATGCTTGACACCTTTAAAAAAGAGATGGCCGCTCAGGTTGAAAAGAAAGCAAAAAAACTTGAGAATTTCAGATAAAATTATAAAAATCGATCCTGATAAACCTGAACCGGATTTAATTAAAGAAGCGGCATCGATTATAAGAAGCGGTGGAGTAGTGGTTTTTCCTACAAGATGCCTTTATGGTCTTGCTGCGGATGCATTCAATGATATGGCGATTGAGAGGGTTTTTGAAATAAAGGGCCGGACAGAGAAAAAGCCATTACTGGTTCTTGCGGACAGCCATCTTATGATTTCCTGCATTGTAAAAGATATTCCTCCGATGGCTCAACAGATTATGAAAAGCTTCTGGCCGGGCGTTGTTACTGTTATACTTGAAGCCAATAACAGTCTCCCGGTAAATCTTACGGCAGAAACCGGTAAAATAGGTATTAGAAAACCGGGGCATCCTGTTGCTATGGCTCTTGTAAAAACTGTCGGAGCACCGATAACCGGAACTAGCGCAAATTTATCCGGATTCCCTGGCTGCTTCAGTATTGCTGATCTTGATCCAAAAATAGCTGAAGAAGTTGATCTTATAATTGATGCAGGTACGCTTAAAGGCGGTGCAGGTTCGACGGTGGTTGATGTTACGGGAGAGCATCCGGTTATTATAAGAGAGGGCGAAGTTTCCGAAAATGAAATTTTAGCGGTTTTGAATTTGATGCACTCGTAAATAATAAGATAATCGTTATTTCGTCGAATGCCGGAATCCAGTCAAACGGGTATAAGCGAATAACAGAATTTAATATTAGTTGTTCGATATTTGCTATACGAGCCAAAGCGGGAGATAAAATGCCGGCAAAATTAAACAGCAGTAAAATAATTTATAAAGGCAAAGTATTTAGTTTCTTTTCGGATAATGTAACTCTGCCAAACGGGCTGACAACAAACATTGATGTAATTCGTCATCCCGGTGCATCTGCTATTGTTCCTTTGTTGAATGATAATGAGATAATATTGATCAAGCAATACCGTTATGCAGTCGGAGGCTTTATATGGGAAATTCCTGCCGGTGTCCTTGATCCGGGTGAAGCTCCTCTTGAATGCGCCAAAAGAGAGCTTATTGAAGAGACCGGTTACAGTGCAAATGAAATGGAAAAATTAACCGAAATCGTACCTGTTCCCGGTTATTCCGACGAGCGGATTCATATCTTCCTTGCAACCGGTCTTTCTGAGTCAAAACAAAATCTTGATGATGATGAAATATTAAAAGTACACACATTAAAGCTTGATGCCGCTATGGAAATGATCAGGAGTGGAGAGATTACAGACAGCAAAACAATTGCAGGACTTTTCCTTGCCTCACAGTTTCTGGATCATCGGTAGTAGTTCGAAGGTCGTACAAAAAACATCGAATATCATACAACGATCGGCGCTTTTTAACTCTGATAAACCCTTGGTAACCAGCGGTTCATGAATCATTCTTGACAGAATAAGACTAATCTTGTTGACAATCTTATGGGATATTGTTTATAAATCCGAAAACGTGCCGGAGTGGTGAAACTGGTAGACGCAGAGGACTCAAAATCCTCCGAGGGCAACTTCATGTCGGTTCAATTCCGACCTCCGGCACCACATTTTTTCCATCCTTTGTTATAGTAGGTTTTCAGACCATTCATATCCCGGATACCCGGTTATTTGATTTTCAATCTCGTGCAGTTTTATAATATTATTTTATAATTATCATTTATTGGGACCAAAAGGGGAGTCGTTCCCACTTCCATCCGGAATTCCATCACCTGAATTTGGCGCAGGTCCGTTTGGACCGCTTGCGCTTGTTCTTACGTCATTTTGTCCAAAGTCCGAAGCTATTGCCATGCTTGAAAACGTCAAAGCTAAAACAGCTAATAAAATAAATAATTTTTTCATAATATATTCCTTGTTTTTAAGTTTGATCTGCACGAGATTGAAGATCATCCTCATAATAGCCCCCAAAATTACATGACGAACCCGTGCCCTCACCTAAAGCATGAAACGTGATAAAATCAGCTAAATCTTGATAGCAGGCACGTATGCTTTAAAATGCGGGCGGGTTGGACCATGAGTCTTTTGTTGTTACCCGGTTTTATTTTATACAACGATTTTGGCACTGTCAATTGTCAATCAAACCACCAGTTCCTAAGAGTATCAACGTCAATCTGTTTTCCCGCTCCGATTACACCACCGAAAAGCCAACCGCCTTTTTATTCCAATGAACAATAGCTCCATTGCTGTTTACAATAGTTCTGTCATAAGCCCATAAAGTAAGTGTATAGCCGCACTTATCCAGGTTCGATGTATCTAATGACCATAGCGCATTTGCATCACCTTGTTCTGCCAGTGAGCTATAACTACGGCATTGAGGGTTGGCTTGGGTTCCATGGGTATGGGTAGTTGGTTGGAGTTCCAGCACCCACTTCCAGAAATACTTGTCCAGCGCGCGCAGATGCCCCTGGAAAGAAGTTTCCTTTTCATAACTGTGGCAGTCGCCCCCATCTATTACCAAATCGAGATTGTAGGCGGTATCAACTATAGCATTAGGTGTGGGACTTACCGTGTAGTTAGTATTATCCAGTATTATGGTGACCATATCGGAATAATGGATAACGCTTAAAGAAGTAATTGGGTAATCTTTGGTGTATGCCAGCCTGAGATCATAAGTACCCTCAAGTGATCCGGTATTCCATTTAGCCAGCAGGCTGGTTCTTTCCAGTATCGGCGGTACCGCTGTTGGATCTTCATCATAAGGTATCCAACCGTCCGAGCTTATTTCCGTTTTGGTTTCTTTTGGATAGTTGGGATCAAATGGGTTCGGATGCATGAGTTCGAATGTTACCGAGTTTGTTATAGGCAACCAATTGCCTGTCCCATGGGGAGCATGCTGAACTTGATAGCGTACTGTTCCTGATGCGCCGGTATTATAAATACGTCCTCCAATTCTTACCATACCTCCGAAAGGTCGATCCATGGCAGGTTGACTACAGTTTGCAGGGTCAAGAACACCTGTTGACGGAATTGCAAGAAATGTGACCGGACTTATATTATCGATAGGAACATTGCCAACATCGTATATGAGATCCATAAGGCCGGTACCTTGTTTTCCGGGGCGGATCTGGACTACAACATCAATGCGGTTGCCCCAGTAATTGAGGTCGTTAGGATCAGTTATTGAAGGCGGTATAGCCCATGATAACACGGCGCGTATCCTGATGATATTTGGATTTTTACAATCTTTAATGTGTTTTGAAAAATTGGCTGGCAGCATTACGCTGTAATATAAGCCATCGGCAGGCATACCGGCGATATCATGCACTTCAACATCAGTTGTACCAAGATACGAGTCGAAGCTACCATTATTATCCCAATCGGCCCAGAATGCGACATGTTCCTTTGAGCCGGTTCGGCAAAGGTTGCCGCTGTAGCCGGATGGTTTCTTTAAGTGTATAACTGCTCCAAGAATGTCGGAAGCAGTATTAAGCCCTACGCAAACTAGTTCTTCGAACGTAGTGTTGGTTTTTTTTTCTGATAAGATGTCAGCAATTTTTTCTATATTAACATCAAGTTTTTCAATAAGAGAAATATCCATTTGCAATGATGCGAGAGATAGGGATTTGCCTCCTTTAATCATTGGATATACCACATCGTAAACCATCCGATGTTCCGGAACTTTGGCTTTTCTATACTCAGCTGCAAGTTTAGTCCAGGGAACAGGTTTCGGCTTAAGAACCGGGATGGGTGCGTTAATGTCAATATTTTCTATCAAATCAGAATTTTTTGCTATCAGATCCGCTATAAACAAGCATTCAATTGTTTTTTTAGGTTGAATTTGTATGTCTGCATCAATTCTGTTCCCAAAAGGAGGTAGGATAGCAGGGTTAAGAGATGGTATATGGTTCCATGATAAAACCGCCCGTACTTTTGGAATAACAACAGTATCACAACATTTCCGGTATTTTTTTTCATCAAGAGGAAGGTATACCATATACTTCAATGGGTGTTGAGGACCTGGAGGGGCTTCAGATATATCAAATGCTTTAAAACTGGTAAGCCCTATATCTTGGAAGCCGTTACCATCACCCCAATCAACAAAAAATCGAACGTATTCCGTGGAGCCATCAGAACATAAACCGCCAGTGTAGCCGTATGTGCGTTTTATGCTGACTACCGCTTCAAGCTGAACCATTTGGGGATTAAATCCAAGACAGACGACTTCTTCCCAATATGTATTGCCTTTGATGGAAATAAGCTGTTTTGCGAACAGATTGGCCAATAAAGTTTTGCGCGTTTTTTCCAATTGATGGATTTCGGATTTTGACATCTTTACAACCTTATCTTGTTGCATAGGTTTTCCTCCCTTTTTATTTGTTAAAGGTTCAATTACAATATTTTGGTTTTGTCAGTCTTTTATAAAGCGTTTTTAGGTTGTTGTCCCTTCTATGTTTCTTCTTCAACGGTAGGTTCACCCTTTATTCCGAAACCTGTTCTCAAGTGCTTGGTGTTTGTATCAAACCATAAATGTTTTTCATTGCGAAGCATTCCAACTATTACCTGAAATTCTTCGGGATTTTTATATGTACGGTTATCCAAGTATTCGTTATTTGAGTCGAATAATGCAATCCTGCCATTGTGATTTTCAAGATCCCATCTTGTGTAGTAACGTGCTATTTGTTTGAGCGCCATGAATATAATCTCCTTTTCATGTGTTGCAAAATTACATAAGAACGCATAAGAACACAGTTGGCGTGCATTGCAGGCATAAATTCTCTATCAGAATCCGGGATTTTCGCATTTCAGAAAAAGAGTGGATGAGGAACGAAATAGATAAAAAATATAGCACTTGTTTAAAATAAGAACAAGTAGCAGATCTATGCTTGTTGATATAACTCATCCCACTGCCTTGTTAAAATAGCACAATTTAAATAAAGTATTTATCTATTTAATATAATAGCAGATTAAAAGGTTTATCTGTTTAACGCTTTTATATTATCCAGAGTATCAATATAAATATTTTCTTTTGATGGATTAATCTTTATGGCCTTTAGGACCAGCTTTTCCGCTTCATCAAGATTTTCTTTCTTTGTGCAATAAAGCCATGCAAGATTGTTATAGGCATCCGCGTTTTGGGGGTCTTTTCTGATTGATTCTTTATAATTTTTAGCCGCTTCTTTATAATTTTTCTTCTGAAAATAAGCATTCCCAAGATAAAGATAGGCCGCAGGATTATTTTTAGCCGCCATTTCATATTGGTTTATTGCGGAGTCAAACTCGTTTCTTTTCTCATAGGATAGGCCAAGATTAAGATGTTCTTCGGCGGTAAGTGGATCATGAAGCGCAATAATATTGGGAAGGCCGCAGCTATAAAATGCAATCAAACAGCATAAGGCTAATAGTTGGCGCCAGATGTTTGCCAGATTGTTTACTGACCTGCCTATTGTTTTGGAGCAATCAATAATGCCCAAAAAATTGCTTTTTTCCATATTTCAAGAAAATCTTCTTCACGGATAAACTTATGGTGGCTTTTCCCTGAATGGGCTATTATACCATTATTATTATAGCCTATTATCACCATATAATGATTTTGCTGATATTTCCAAAAGCCATAATCTACCATAACGATAACCGGATATCCAAGATCTATGTTTTCTTTAAGGTAATTGATATTGTGGTTACCATTGGACTGGATGACATTCAAGCCGTTCTTTTGCGCATACAAGACCATATCCAGGCTAAGAGTTCCTTTCGCTGAATTGCTGTATATGTCTTTGGCAATAGCTTCAGGAGAAATTTCTATTCCCCAATACTGCATCACTTCAGCAAGAGATGCAGGCCCACACTGATAGATCTCCTGGGGGAAGAAAGGAACATTTTCTATCAGGTGGGCCGTGCTGCTGGTTCCCACGTTGTTTTTTGATGTTGCACATGAAGAAAGTAAAAACACGAGCATAAAAAACAGGCAAGGAAACCCCATCGATGGAATGGTTACTTTAATATATTCTGAAAAAGTATACGGATACAGACCGGAATTTATTGCCATTATTATATTTGATTATTAACAGTAAAGCTAACTGTTATCTACGCGAGATATTAACCTTGTGATCTGTAACGTAGAACCATATCCCAACAAGTATTCCAATAAGAAGAATTACTACCAAGAACTCAAACCCATTGCCGCCAATTCTCAGATCGTCAATATTAAGAGCAAGCTGATGGATCTGGTTATCGTTTAACTGTGAGAGCCGGTCATTGATTCCATTTTGAGTAAGACCTAGTTGGGAAAGCCGCTCCCTAATTAATTTTATTTCCAATACATTCTGTATGTTATTCATATCTGTGACTCTACTATGCTTAGAGAAGGATTCGGAAGGACAAAAGCCTGCTTCCACTCTTGGAACGATACTGATAAAAAACATAACAAAAACAAGAAACAGCGAAATACGTTTCATCAAAAATCCTCACAAAAAAATTGGTTTATATTTGAGCCATTTTCAAAACGTCCCATTTTGGCCGATCTCTGCGTTGGGTGAAAATTTTAATCCTCGAAATACTCCATGTATTCTTGCGGTTAAAATTTTCATCCGCCTTGATCTTGACCAAACTGATACGTTTTGAAACTGGCTCAAAATATTTTCAAGAAATCAAATTTTGATTGTTTTGTAAAAAATCGTAATCCCAGTTAAAGCGAGAGACTATTACGTCTGTAATTATCCGAATAAAAATAATTCAGGCTCTATCCGAAATGACAATAATAAAACGATGATAAAAACAGGTGCTTTCTGGCTTATTACTAATTCACCAAATATTAACTAAATTACTAAAGTTTCGCAGTTGAGTAATCGAGTTGATTACAAAGTACATTTTCAATAACTTCAAGAATATATAATATATTATTTCTGTCAATTTCATCAGATAATAGCTGACTTGACATAATGATAAGCTCTTTGACATTACG
>JAHIFE010000061.1 GCA_018901125.1 Pseudomonadota bacterium
ATTTCATCCACTACGGATGTATACATATTTTCACGGTAATTTTCCCAGTGTCCGCTTCTTTCCCACAAAGAGCGGTTCAACATGATAGGCGTTTTTGTTTCAACATAACCGGCTGCCCTGTGTTCAAACTTCCAGTAATTTATAAGAGCTTCCCATACACTCATGCCTTTAGGATGGAAAAAGGGCATTCCTGGGGCCTCGTCATGAAAACTGAACAGATCAAGCGCCATACCAATTTTGCGGTGATTTCTTTTTTTCGCTTCTTCAATGAAGTAAAGATATTCATCAAGTTCTTTTTTGGTAAAAAAAGCCGTCCCGTAAACTCTTTGCAGCTGAGCTTTGTTCTGATCCGCTCTCCAGTAAGCACCGGAAACTTTCGTCACCTTTATGGCTTTTACAAAGCCGGTATGGGGCAAATGTGGCCCACGACACAAATCCGTAAAATCACCCTGCTCATATAACGATATGGTCCCGTCCTGAAGTTCGGATATGAGTTCAAGCTTGTACGGTTCATTTTCATAGAATTTCAGAGCTTCTTGTTTGGATACCTGCCTGCGTTTAAATGGAATTTTTGCGCTGATAATTTTTTTGATCTCGGCTTCAATTTTGTCAAAATCTTCCTTTGAAACAGGCTCCATGTCGATGTCGTAATAAAAGCCGTCTTCTACAACTGGCCCTATTGTCAGCTTTGCATCCTTGTAAATATGCAAAATAGCCTGCGCCATTACATGCGCAGCACTATGTCGCAATATTACAAGCGCTTGCTCATCACTTGTAGTAACAAGCCGGACTTTCGAATCATTTGAAACAATTGTATCCAAATCAACAAGCTTTCCGTCAAGCTCCATTGCGACACAATTTCTGGCCAGTCCTTCCGAAATGCTTTTTGCTATATCAAGACCTGAAAGAGCGCTTTCAAAACGTTTAATGCTGCCGTCAGGAAGTGTTATATTAATCATTTTAGTTAATCCCGCTGATAATAATTATCGGATTTATCTTAATCTTAAGTCTCTCCGGCTAAAAAAGAGAGTTTTCGGATTTTGCTCAAATTCATGAAATATTTAGGTGAAATACAGGCGATGGTCAAGACAAATTTATTTGTATTATATAATATTTGCATAACACCTAATTTATACCGATTAGTTCTTAAGCTTACAAATGTTTCTATACCAGTATATACAAAGCCATATCATGCAAAAGCAAATAATGATCGGTTGAAATAATACCGATAAAGACGTGTCATTGGAATTATGCATTGTCTTCCAGCTAACTATTTATAATTTATTGACAATAAATATTATTTCTGATATCAGCCTTATGAATTTCATAAATATTGTCTTAGAAACCGTTCTGTAACTGGAACTATATACCAAAACCTTATTTACAATGTAAGAACAACATTTTTGGCGCAAACGCAAAAAAACCTAAGCGTCTCATACCGGATTTTTATTTCATGTATTAGAGCAGCTTTCAAAACGTTTCAGTTTGGTCAAGATAAATTTTTCGCCAAACGCAGAGATCGGCCAAAATGAGACGTTTTGAAACTGACTCATTAGCTTGGTATTTCGCAACCTACATCCAGTTAGTAAATAAAAAAGGGATAATGCTTAAAATGTCAGCTATTCTTAAAATTACTCACAGGGATAAAAATAAAGAAGAATTAATCTGTACCAATGTTATGACCATAGGCAGGGATAAATCCAGCACCGTATGCCTTAATGACCCGCTTGTATCCAGAAACCATGGCATTATCCGTTCTATCGGGAAAGAACAATATTATCTATTAGACACCGGTAGTCGAAACGGCATATATCACAATAGCCGGCGGATCAGCTCTCCTGTTTTACTGAAAAATAATGACACGGTTACTATTGGCGACAACACAGTTTGTTTCATGCAGGATAAAGCAATACCTGAAGAAACTCAGGATCTCACTAATACTGCCAGTGATTTTGCAGAAACTATGCATGTTATCAGAGCAGATATACGATCTGTTATTGTTCTTGTTTCTGATATCAGAGACTTTACAGCAATATCTGAAAATCTGCCGATTAAAACGCTGACCGAATTAATGTCTACATGGTTCGAAGGTGTTCAGGATATCATCGAAAATAATTCAGGTATTGTAGACAAGTTTATGGGCGATTGCGTACTGGCAGAGTGGGAAGTTGAATCCGGTGATACAGAAAGCTTATTTCAGGCTTTGCAAACAACTGTTGAAATCAATAAATTTACAGCATCTCTTCATAGTAAATTTAAAAAGCTTAAAAAACCTCTAAAGATAGGTGTAGGACTGAATCAAGGCGACGCTGTTGTTGGAATAGGTTCAGATAACACAATCATGGGCGATGTTGTTAATACTGCATTCAGGCTGGAATCGGCCTCTAAAGAAATAGGCGCTGATGTTATAATGAATTCAAACTTCTATAGAATAATGCCAGACAACTTTCCTGTTAAAGATGAAAGGACTATCATAGTAAAAGGCAAGGCTTTACCGTTAACAGTATCCGCTTTGAGTTTTAAAGATATTGAACTTTTTCTTGCTGCGAATATTTTTTCAGTTAAACTATGACCAAAGACCAGAACAAATATAAACAAGTTAGAGCCACTTTCAAAACGTTTCAGTTTGGTCAAGGTCAAGGCGGGTGAATAATTTTAACCGCAGGAATACATGGGGTATTTCGAGGATTAAAATTTTCGCCCAACGCAGAGATCGGCCAAAATGGGACGTTTTGAAACTGGCTCGTTAATATATTCACGGGGAAAATACTATGGAGAAAGAATCCTTTTTAATACCTAATATCAGTTGTAAACATTGTGTAATCTTAGAAGATCCTGTTTTTTTAGATGCGGAAGCACAGTAAAAAGGCCATTCTCTTCCTGTACCGCAGTCAAGGTCAAGTATATGATTGCTGACATTGGTTGAGATTTAACGGACTTTTTACGAAAGTATCAAAAGTTGATCATAGAATACTAATCAATAATACAAAAAAAAGCGGGGCCAACTTAACCCCGCCTTTTTGCTTAATAATTATAACTTGTTTTACTTTTTAATTTTTTTTCTAACACCTGCCAAGCCCATCAGACCAAGCCCAAGAAGAAGCATGGTGGCCGGCTCAGGAACTTGATTATTGTCATCATCGATATCATCATCGTTTACATCCGTGATTTTAAAAGAACTAGTAATGAATAACCCAAAGACATTGTCATCAAAGCTTGGGTTGTTGGTTAATAGTGACAGCCAAGTATCCCCAGCAGCTATGAAAGGATCTGCATTAGAACCGTTACCCAGTGCCAGATTGTACAGCTCATCATCATAAGCTGCGCCACGCGCATAAGGATCAGCCGGATTAGCAGGATCGTCACCCACACCACCTACCGTGATCAATGCGCCGTTTGCGGCCACAAAGCCACCATCATCATTGCCGCCTGCAGCACTGGTCAATCTGCGTGCAGTGGGGTCAGAGCTTGTCTTAACATCCACATTCGTATACTGGCCATCGCCATAGCTAAAGCTGCTGGCCAACGACATAATGAAGTTGCCGCTTGTATAGGGATTAGCAAAGTTCAATGTAGTTGTGTCACCGCCTTGAGCCAGGCCACCATCCATGATTATCGCGGTGCCGCCCAGGGTGCTGGCGCTTTTATAGGCAACCACAAGCACTTCACCATCTGTGTAGCCACTCTCACTAATGGAATGGTTCTGTAGCCCCCAGGTTCCCTCGATTGCCGACTTCATGATGCTGGTTACATCATACATGCGTACATTCACCGGATTACCGGAGACTTTGTTCAACAAAGTACCAGAGGCACTACTGAAAAAATTACCATTAAGCGTTACATCGCCAGCGATGCCGCTACCCCAAACATCTGCACTATACAGATATGCTTTGAGTACGGTTGCGCCATTGGGAACATCCGTTTGGAGTAAACCGCTGCTGCTTGCTTGGCTTCCCCATCCATCGATCGACAATGCTGCGTCCTGAAAAGCATCGCGCAGGATAGAACCTGCAAATGCCGGTACGCTAAGAGATGCGCTAAGCAAAATAGCGAGCGCAATAACTAAAAGTTTCTGTTTCATAAAATAATCTCCTTTTTCCTTGTTTAATTTTAGTTTTTAAGCTTGATTTATGACTTAACCCACATTGCTGTTTATTACTTTTTTTTCTGTATATGATATGTGCAATGCTCATGCCAGCAACATGTTATTCTGGCTTTACACATATAACATATTAATTAATATTGTATTTATTAAGTTATATATTTCAATGTAAAACCATTAATAATGTAATTAAATATAAATTGTAAAGAAATTCGACATTTTTTTTATCACAAAATAGCGGTAAATTGTGATTTTTAGGCTTAATATTATTTGATAACGAATAGTTATATACATAAATGGCAAATTGAGAAATCGTAAAGAAACCCGACACAGAAAGATCAAAATGAGCAGAAACAGAATCAAAAGCCGCTTCGTATTCAATCTTAACTATTGGGTTCCACTTAAAAAAAGTTAAATTGAAGTAGCAGTATAGGAAAATTAGGAAATTATTTTTTTATAGGCTGTCACAAGAGTAGTTCCCAAATCCTGAGCAAGTGCAACAAATTCACAATCGTATACAGAACAAGAGCTATCTTTAACTAGTTTTAAAATATCAATGGAATTGAGTTCATATTCGTTTCCATCCATTAATAATTCTGCCTCAGTTTGAATTTGAATTGCTTGTTCAAAAGTAATAATGTTTTTAAGCATATACAGAGCAAGCACATTTTGAGACTCACTTCTCCAGAGAGAAGGGGGTAAATAGATGGTTTTCGATTAAATTAATATTACAAACAATTAGTTAGAGTAAATACGAGAAATTTCGGAAATTGTAAAGTAATCCGGCGTTTGTTAATATATAATACCGTTAAAATTCTGAATATTAGTTGAATAAATATTTATAACAGATTGTTAAGCCAGATAAAGCGGATTCGTAAATTGGAAAATACTCCGACAATGTATCATTCATTATAAACTATAGATTATCGCGTGACATACCGGAACGACTCTGGTATATATAGATCATGATCAATGATTCGGAAACACTAAGAAAATTTGAACTCAATTTCATCAGCGGCGATGGGCGCATTGACTATAAGCAGTCGCTGAAACTCTTTACTGCCATGTGGGAAGAAGGCTTAATGTTAGGGGTGTTTCCTCCAGCTAACCCCATGTCAGGCATCGAGACTGATATTAGAATATCCCGGATTCTAAACACATGTTTGACAAAATCCTTGCCCGATTAGGTGCTTCTCTTGAAAGAGTTGAGAGACCCATGAATCTCAGGCTATCCAAAGGGCAAAAAAAATAAAAATTCTGAACCAGGATATTTATTTTGCTTCAGTTGAAGACCTAATTATTCATAAAATTTTTGCCGGACGCCCGAGAGATATCGAAGATGTACATAATGTGATACTGAAAAATCCTAACATAGACATATGCTACATAGAAAAATGGCTGAAAGCCTTCGATGACACATCCGATGAAAAAGAATTTTTAGCCACCTTCAAAAAGATCTTATAGCTCATACTACTTGAATCCACAATCTCCAACCTCATGAGTTTATGAACTTATCTGCTTATGAGCTACCTTCCATTCAACCTATTTTTAAGCCCCGAAAGCCGCTCGCGGGGTTTATCGTTTTTTAAGGCGATATCCAAAGCCTTTTTTGAACCGATCAGTATTACTATCCTGCTTCCTCTTGTTATCGCGGTATAAAGAAGATTTCTTTGAAGAAGCATGTAGTGTTCGGTAACAAGCGGAATAATTACTACGGGGTATTCCGAGCCCTGGGATTTATGAACGGATATGGCGTATGCGGGTGATAGTTCATCAAGTTCCTCAAAACCGTATTCAACTATCCTGTCGTAATAATTTACCAGAAGTTCTTTCTTCTTTTCGTCTATTGAAACAATAAATCCTATGTCTCCGTTAAATACTTCCTTTTGATAGTTGTTTTTAAGATGCATTACCTTATCGCCCTCCTTGAATCTGCTTCCTGCAGCTTCTATAAGTAAGGGATTAGGGTTCAAGGCTTTCTGAAGCACCTGGTTCAAATATATTGTTCCTGCAACCCCTTTATGCATGGGAGCTAAAACCTGAATATCTTCTACAGGATTACAACCGCAATACCGTGGTATGATTTTTTTGCACAATTCAAGTATAAGAGGTGCAATACGGTCTGGTTTATTTTGTTCAATAAAATAGAACTCGGAAATACCGCCCGGTTCATCCGGCTCCTTAAACACAGGAAATTCACCCTGCCTGACCCTGTGGGCATTTATTATGATAGGGCTTTCATCTGCCTGTCTGAAAATTTTGCTTAGGTAGAAAACCGGAATCTTTTTGGAACCTATAAGGTCGGAAAGAATGTTTCCGGGACCTACCGAAGGAAGCTGAAAAATATCACCTACAAGTATAAGAACCGAACTTACGGGAATAGCCCTTATAAGATTATACATCAAAAGAGTATCTACCATTGATGCTTCATCTATTATTACAGCATCAGCTTCGATTGGATTGTCCTGGTCCTTGTCAAAAAATCCGTCGATTGCATTATAGCCGAGAAGTCTGTGAATGGTCTGAGCTTTTCTGCCGGTTATTTCGGTAAGACGCCTTGCTGCTCTTCCTGTTGGGGCGGCAAGCTCGATTTTTTTGCCGAAAGAGTCAAAAATTGCGGCAACTGATCTTACAAGAGTTGTTTTGCCGGTTCCCGGGCCCCCGGTTATTATAGCTATGCGATGGGAAAATACTCCCTTAATAACATCAAGCTGTTCCTGTGAAAGTTGTATCGCAAGTTTTTTCTGGACCTTTTGAGTAATTTCATCCGAATGCAGGGGAAAAGGAGCAAGCGGGACAGAAAGATAAGTTAAAAGTCGCTCTGCAATGCCTTTTTCTGCAAGATAAAAATCCTTAAGATATACTGCATCAGTTTCAAAATGACGGGATATTTTTTCAATGAATATTTCTCCCGATTCAAACAGATAATTGGTCTCATCTATTACATAATCGTATCCGATCTCAAAAGTATCCCGGCACTTTTCAATAATTTTGCTTCCGTATAAAAAAACATGCCCGTCATTTGCACCCTGTTCCAGCAAATGAAGTATGCATGCCCTTATCCTTTCCGGCCTGTCCTGCGCAAAACCAAGCTTTCTTGCAATTGCATCTGCAATATAAAAACCGGCTCCGGGAATATCTTTTACGATACAATAAGGGTTGTCACTTAAAATTTTTATTGAATCTTCGCCGTAAAGTTTTAATATTTTGCCGCAATATGAGGCTTTAACTCCCATATCCTGCAAAAAATTCATAAGACTTCTTACCAAATGATGGCTTTGCCATGCATCGGTTATTGATGCAGCTTTTGCTTTTCCGATACCAACTACTTCAAGCAGCCTTTCCGGGGTCTTTTCTATAATTTCAAGAGTCAAAGGGCCGAAACAATCAACCAGTTTTGAGGCTGCCGACGGGCCTATTCCTTTAATAATTCCTGATCCTAAATATTTTTTGATTCCTTCCACTGTTGCGGGAAGAGTTACTTCAAAAGTTTTTATTTTAAGTTGCTCTCCATACCTGGGATGGGTTTCCCAGTTGCCGGAAATTTTAAGTGATTCGCCAGGGCTTACTGCCGCCATAAAACCAACAACCGTTACCGGGTTTTCTATGCCACGCGCCCTTATTTTAGCAATTGTATAGTGAGTTTCTTCATTAAAATATGTGATATTTTCAAGACAGCCTTCAATTGTAGTTAAATGATGATCGATGTCTATCATTTTATTTATACTTATCCATATTCTTGCGTTCAATCAAGCTCTCTTACTTCTTACTTGCCAAAATATAAACATTGGGGGGTATCTATTCACTGTTACCTTACTGCTCAGGTTCATAGGGACAGAGGCACAAAGTTTTTTCTGTATACCCGTTTTTCGAACCCAGACACATATGCATCATACATTTCTATAACCACCTTCACATCTTTTCCTTTATCCCTTACTGGTTTCCGGCCTTCCAGACTGTGTCATAATTCAGTATACAATTTGTTCTTTAACAATAAAATAATAGAAAAAGCCAAAAAGATATTTACATTG
>JAHIFE010000062.1 GCA_018901125.1 Pseudomonadota bacterium
AGCCACTTTCAAAACGTTTCAGTTTGGTCAAGGTCAAGGCGGGTGAAAATTTTAACCGCAGGAATACATGGAGTATTTCGAGGATTAAAATTTTCGCCCAACGCAGAGATCGGCCAAAATGGGACGTTTTGAAACTGGCTCTGTTCATATCTTTTTTATTACTTCTATAAAAGACTCCAGTGTTTTCAGATTATGGCATGGAAGAAAATAATCAACATAGGGCATAGCCGCCGCCATACCCATGCATAGCGGCTCATAATTATCATATTTCAGATTTGGATTAAGCCAGATAATCTTTTTAAACCCCTTTTTAAAAATAATCATCTGTTTTTTCAGCATTTCAACATCACCCTTTTCCCAGCCGTCGCTGAGAATCACAAGGATTCTGCTTTTTTTTCTAAGCTTTCCCCCATAAACTTCGTTAAAATCATGAAAAGATCCGCCTAAATTAGTACCGCCTGACCAGAACAGGACATTGCGCGAAAGCATGGAAAGAGCAACCCTTATAGACCGGTAGCTAAGCAGGTCGGTTATTCGTTTTAGCTGCGTGGCAAAGACAAAGGTCTCGGTATCACGGATATGTCTTTGCATCTCATAGATGAATTTGATTAAAAAAGTGCTGTAAATATCCATTGAGCCGCTGACATCAGCAAGAAGTACTATCTTTGAATGTTTCGGCTTTTTTTCTTTTTTAAAAATAGTAACAATTTCTCCGCCTTTTTGCCTGGACTGGCGTATGGATTTGTTAAGATCTATGATTTTTCCTTTATTGCTTGATTTAAACCTCCGACCTCTCTTTTCCTTTATTTTAATTCGCAGCGTTTTAAACAGCTCATCATAAACCAATAGTTCTTCAGGCTTTATATTTTCAAAGTCTTTTTCCTTTAAAGTATTTAACAAAGAATAGGCGGGCAGGGCATAATCTTCAGATGGCGGCTTATTTTCTTCTTCCGGGTTTTCCTCTGATTTATCATCATTTTTTTTATCATCAGACAGTTTTGTTTCAGCGTATTGGGCGCCATCCTGAGTTTCGGGATCATTTCTGCGTATAATCGGTAAATTATCATCAGTTTTCCAGAACTGATTAAAAAGTTGATCAAAAACGGGAAAATATTTATAGCTGACCAGCATTGTTGATTTAAGAGCCATATAAAATTCAAAGCGGCTTTTAATATCAACATGTTTCAAGGCAGCCATTGCATCAAGTTCTTTTGTCATATGAACGGGAACCCGGTTAATGCGCAACAGATCGGCAAATAAAAGAATACGTTTTATCAACTTCTGGGAGCGTTGCTGATAGTCTTTCTCGTTAAATTCCCTGTTAACTTTTTTTATTGTTGTTACAGGTCGTTGAGCCAATTGTCATTCCTCTAAATCAGCTTCTGACTCTATTAATATTTCGTTTTTCATATCCTTAAAACGCCTGACATCTTCCTTGAATTTAAATAAACACCCGCAAGTCAGGTCCATAACCTCTTCATCGATATCCTCTTTTTCAAGAATGGTCAGCGCCTGAGACCAGTCTAGGGTTTCAGAAACACCCGGACGCTTATAAAACTCCTGATTTCTTAATTTTGTCATGATGCCGG
This sequence comes from Pseudomonadota bacterium, assembly GCA_018901125.1. GTDB lineage: Bacteria > Desulfobacterota > Desulfobacteria > Desulfobacterales > RPRI01 > RPRI01. Next base: position 1,590 of record JAHIFE010000062.1, read on the forward strand.
CAATTTTTTTAGCAAGATAATCGTTTATGGCAGGAATTTTTGTTTTAATAATAGCCATTTCCCTTTCCGGATCAGGATAATCAATATAATGATAAAGGCAGCGGCGCTTCAGCGCATCATGAAGCTCACGCACCTGGTTTGAGGTTATAATAACCAGAGGTTTGTGGATTGCCTTTATGGTTCCCATCTCCGGTATGGTTATCTGAAAATCGGAAAGAATTTCAAGCAGAAATGCTTCAAATTCCTCATCAGCACGGTCTATTTCATCAATAAGAAGCACTACTTTCTCTTTACTTCTCAAAGCCGTAAGCAGTGGCCGGGCAATAAGGAACTCTTCTGTAAAAATATCATCAAGCTGATATGATGGACCACATACATCGATGGTTTTTATTTTTAAGAGTTGTTTGGCATAATTCCACTCACATATGGTAGCATTGGCATCAAGTCCTTCGTAGCACTGCAACCGGATAAGTTTTCTGCCCAGAATACCGGAGAGAACTTTAGCTACTTCTGTTTTTCCAACTCCGGGTTCACCTTCAAGAAGCAAGGGTTTTTCCATAGCAAGAGAAAGGTATATTATAAAGGCAAGCTGGTCATCGCAGATATAAGAGTTTTCTTTCATTGCCTTTTTAATTTGTTCGGTTGACAGTGGCTTTCCCATTATAACCTCATTTGTGGCCAATCAGCTTTAATTAATAATAACTATCTGGCTATGTTACTAATCTTACCCATCTGAAAATGTCAACAATTTTCCAGGTTCTCTATTCAGGTGAAAAACTGCTTTTATCCGCCCCGCATACAGGACAGACCCAGTCATCCGGCAGATCCTCGAACTTTGTTCCCGGTTTTATTCCGTTATCCGGATCTCCGATTTCAGGATCATAAACATATCCGCATACCGAACAGGTATACCTTTTTGCTTTATCATCCTGCTTATTTGCTTTTGGTTCCTGCGCCTGATACGTTGGCGCTGTTTTCGGCGATTTGCCTCCTTTGACCGTATGATAATAGGCATATGTCATAGGTTCTTCATCATTTATAATATCGCAATTTTTAATCTCACCAAGAAAAATCCTGTGAGTGCCGCAATCCAGCTCTCCGATAACTCCTGCCTCAATAAAGGCTACGCAATGATCGGTAACAACAGGTACGCCGGTTTCTCCGATACGGTAATTTAAACTTTCAAATTTATCTATTTCGCGGCCGCACTTAAAACCTAAACGTCCTATAAATTCCATGGGCGTTGATACAGACAGCATGGATACGGAAAATTTACCGCTTTCTTTAATGAAATCATGTGTGAGATTTTGCTTGTTGATACTAACCGCGATTGTTGCAGGTTCCGATGTAATCTGGAAAACCGTGTTTGCTATCTGGCCGTTTAGTTTGCTGCCACTTATAGAGCTTATCACATACAAACCATAGCTTAGTTTATGAAGAGCAGATTTATTCATATATTAATCTCCTTTAATTATTGAACTCAATGCGTTAGGCCTGCAGTTGTTAAGATTAGTATTATAAAATCTATTAATACATCGGTGATCTGTTATTCGTTTGTTATGACAACAGTGTCATAAGCAATTGTTTATTTTGCTAAATTGCATTAAATTATTTCTTTAATTTCTTGACAAGCATATAGTTATTTAGTTTATATCTCATAAAATTATTCGGCAATATTATTTTAAATGAATTTAAAATAATCCGGGCTTTTAAGGCTCAAAACCAAGAACATATTGAACACTTAGTCAATGCTAAGCAAAGGAGGCAGATCGATATGGAAGGTTACATAGGCAAAATATTAAGAGTTAATTTAACTGATGGTGAGTTTGCGGTTGAGGATATTGACCCTGATTTAATCAGGCAATATGTCGGTGGAAGGGGATTGGGGACTAAAATACTGTATGACGAAATTGACCCGGCAATTGATCCTTTAAGTCCCGAAAACAAACTGATATTTTTAAATGGTCCACTAACAGGAACAGGCGCTCCTGCCGGTTCCAGGTATATGGTTATAACCAAAGCACCTTTAACCAATACCATAGCATGCAGCAACTGCGGTGGTTCTTTTGGTCCAGAACTGAAACAAGCCGGTTATGACGGAATAATTTTTGAGGGTTGTTCTGAAGAGCCGGTATCTTTATGGATAAATAATGACGAAGTTGAGATCCGGTCGGCTATTGATCTTTGGGGCAAAACAACACATGAGACCGATGACCTTATTAAAGCTGAAATCGAGGACAAATTTGTTGCCAGGGATACCCAGATAGCCTGTATAGGTCCCGCCGGGGAAAATATGTCGAAGCTTGCATGCATTATAAGCAACAAAAACAGAGCAGCGGGACGAACCGGGGTCGGGGCTGTAATGGGATCAAAGAAGTTGAAAGCCATTGTGGTAAGGGGCACAAAAGGCATCAGACTGGCAGACGGGAAAGCTTTCAATACTGCAATTAAATCTGCTATGGACAAATTGAACGCAGGTCCTGTTACTTCTGAGGCATTACCCGCATTCGGCACCCCGGTATTAGTGAATATAGTAAATGAATGCAATATATTGCCTACATATAACTGGCAGTCTTCTTCTTACGAGAACGCCGGTAAGATCAGTGGAGAAACTATGGCTGAAACCATAGTAACCCGGCACAAAGGCTGTTTTGCATGTTCCATAGCCTGCGCCAAGTGTACCGAAATTGAGGATCCTGAATTTAAAGGTAAAGGTGAAGGGCCTGAGTTTGAAAATGTAATATTGATGGGCTCCAGTTGTGGGATCGACAATCTTGGTGCTATAGCCAAGGCAAGTTATCTGTGCAATGAACTGGGAATGGATACCATATCGGTTGGCGGCACAATAGCAACTGCAATGGAACTTTTTGAAAAAGGCTATATTACTGAAAAAGATGCAGGCATGAAATTGAATTTTGGTAATGCACAAGCCCTTGTCGCTATGACGGAGAAGATGGGCCGGGGAGAAGGTTTTGGAGCTGTTATGGCTGATGGCGGCGCTCGGTTAGCTGAGAAATTTGGCCACCCGGAATTATTTATGGGCGTTAAAAAAATGGAAGCCCCCGCCTATGATCCGAGAGGCGTTCAGGGCATGGGTCTTCAGTATGCCACTTCCAACCGTGGCGCTTGTCATGTAAGAGGCTATACAATGGCAAACGAGATTCTTGGAGTGCATGAGAAAGTAGATCCTTTGATAACCGATGGCAAAGCCGCTTTAGTTATAACTTTTCAGAACCTGACTGCTATTATTGATTCGGCCGGTTTGTGCCTGTTTGTGGCGCTGTGCCCCGGTTTCTTGTACGAAGAAGTTCAGGGCCTTTTAAACGGTGCAACAGGTTTTAATTATACTGTTGATGAATTGGTGCAAGCCGGTGACAGGATCTGGAATCTGGAACGCCTGTTTAACCAAAAAGCCGGTTTTACAAAAGAAGATGATACACTCCCGAAAAGACTGCTGGAAGTACCCGCAGGCCCTGGTAACAAGGTGTGTGAGCTTGATAAGATGCTGCCGGAGTATTATAAGCTGAGAGGATGGGATGATGGTTTTCCCGGTAAGGAAAAATTGGCAGAGCTTGGACTTGAATAGGCTTTTCCGCTTTACAGGTAAAAAAGTATAAATGGAAAAAATTAACATAGAACTCAGGACGTTCATGACTTTTAAGCAATATCTGCCTGAAGGGTCATCAGAAGGCAAGGCAAAGATGTCTTTGGATCATGGTGCAACATTTGGAGATATATTGAAAATTTTGGATATTCCGATTGAACTGCCCAAGATTGTGATAATTAATGGTGTAATACAAATTTCTGATGAGATCAATGCCCGTGTTTTGATAGATGGTGACATAGTCAGTGTATTTCCTCCCGTGGGCGGAGGGTGAGCTTTTATGTTATGCTTTTCTCAGCTTAACGGCAACTGATTCCCAATAAAATTAATAATAATTTTGTTGATAAGGATAGAAAAAAGTTTTTTGCTTAAATCCGCGATAAGTCCGATTTTTTATGGATTTTGCAATTCAACTGAATAAAGGAGAACCAAATAATGGACAAGGTCAGGATAAAAATTGATCATAACAAATGTACAGGATGTCGGCACTGTGAGACAGCATGTTCTTCCAACCATTATGAAAATATGGTTAACCCTGCATTATCAAGAATAAGGGTATATATAGATGAAGAAGCCAACCAATTCTTCCCTGTAATAGCCGGACCTTTTACTGAGGCGGAATGCACCTGCAAGTATGATGTTATCATTGACGGAAAAGAATATGATGAATGTTCAGTCTGCAGGGCTTCCTGTCCACGAAGGACATGGTTCAGAGAACCCGGAACTGGCGTGGCTTTAAAGTGCGATCTGTGCGGAGATCCCGCAGATCCCCATTGTGTTCAAATTTGTAATCATGGCGCTTTAGCCTTAGTAGAGATTTAATCTTGTTATTATAGCGTTTGTCATAAATATGTTCCGTTTGAGACTTGATTAATCATTCAGGGCAAGCTTGGTCTGTTGCTGCAAGCGGAACTTTATTCTGACAAGCGCTATAAATTTATATTTATCTGCATATTTTTTCATATGGATACTATTGAATTGAAAGAAGAGAATCACAAAGTAGGATCGGTTCTGGTTGTAGGTGGCGGAGTGGGAGGCATTCAAGCTTCCCTTGATCTGGCGGAATCAGGTTATTTTGTTTATCTGGCAGAAGAGACTCCTGCAATCGGGGGAGTAATGGCGCGATTGGATAAGACTTTTCCAACCAATGATTGCTCCATGTGTATTCTGTCTCCCAAGTTGGTTGAAAGTGGCAGGCACTTGAATATCGACATATTAACCTGTTCTGAAATTGAAAGCGTAGAAGGTGACCCGGGAAACTTTAAGGTAAAAATTAAAAGACGACCGGTATTTGTTGATCCTGAAAAATGCACCGGCTGCGGTGAGTGCGCGCAAGTATGTCCTGTATCACTTCCCAGTGAATTTGATGAAGGCATGGTATCAAGAAAGGCCGTCAGCAGACCCTATCCTCAGGCTGTTCCTAATGTTTTTACGATTGAAAAAATCGCTAAGGCACCTTGCAGAGACGCATGCCCGGCAGGAATAAATGTTCAGGGATATGTTGCATTGCTATCCCAGGGAAAATATAAAGAAGCTCTCAAGTTAATCAAAGAGAACCTGCCTCTTCCCGGAGTTATAGGAAGAATATGCCCTCACCCATGTGAATCCGCCTGTAAAAGGGGGATGATAGATGAACCGATTTCAATATGCAGCTTAAAGAGATTTCTGGCGGATAAAGTAGGCGACGATTCTGAAGATCCGGTGATTTCAGAAAAAAAAGATGAAAAGGTGGCAATTATAGGCTCCGGCCCTTCCGGCCTTACATGCGCTTATTTTCTGGCTCTGAAAGGATATGGGGTTACCGTTTTTGAATCACTGCCCGTAGCCGGCGGAATGTTAAGGGTGGGTATTCCTGATTATCGTCTTCCTCCGGATATTCTGGAAAAAGAGATTAAAGCAATAGAAAAAATGGGAGTTGAGATTAAAACCGGTTCTCCAATTGGTAAAGAATATCCTGCCAGCGATCTTTTGGAAAAAGGATACCAGGCAGTATTTATTGCTACCGGTTGTCATAAAAATGTTTCGCTGGGTATTGCCGGGGAGGATTGCAAAGGAGTTGTTTCCGGTGTTGAGTTTTTGAGAAATGTCAACCTGGGTGAAAAAGTTGATGTAGGCAAAAGGGTAACTGTAATCGGTGGAGGCGATGTTGCTATTGATGCAGCTCGTTCGGCTGTGAGAATTGGTGCAAAAGAAGTTTCCATCATCTATCGACGTTCCAGAAAAGAAATGCCTGCAAATCCTGAAGAAATTGAATGCGCTTTATCGGAAGGAATCAATATTGAATTTCTTACCGCTCCGCTTGAAATTTTGGCAAACGATAATAAGGTAATATCCCTGCGTTGCCAAAAAATGAAACTGGGAAGCCCGGATGCCAGCGGCAGAAGGCGGCCGGTATTGATTGAGGGCTCGGAATTTAACATCGAAACCGATATGGTTATTCCGGCGATAGGGCAAGCCTCTGATCTCTCCATGATAGGAGAGGATGGCAAAGTAAAAATATCTGCCAAAAAAACGATTGCGGTTGATCCTGTGACACTTGCTTCCGATCAGGAAGGAATTTTTGCCGGTGGGGATTGTGTGAGTGGGCCGTGGATTGCAATTGAAGCAGTAGCCGCCGGGAAAAAAGCGTCTATTTCGATTGACAGGTTTTTGCGCAAAGAAGATATGAGAGCAGGCAGGGAAGAGCCTAATGCTTTGGCAAAAGAAGAAGATACTCCGCTTATGTCAAAACCCAGAGAACCCCGTCAGATTATGGCATCGCTTCCATTGGAAAACAGAAAAGCCGGTTTTGTGGAAGTTGAACTGGGATTTACTGAAGAGGAGGCAACGAAAGAAGCGAATCGCTGTCTCAATTGTGGAATATGTTCTGAATGTATGCAATGTGTTGCCGCCTGCAAAGCAGAAGCTATTGACCACAATATGTCTGAAAAGACGATTGAAATAAATGTGGGATCAATCATATTGAGTCCCGGTTTTGAATGCTTTGACCCATCTGCCGATAAGCTTGCAAAATTTGGAGGATATACGAGTTTGATTTCTCAATACGGCTACGGCAAATATCCTAATGTTGTTACAAGTATTGAATTCGAAAGAATTCTATCAGCTTCAGGACCCTACAAAGGGCATCTGTCGAGACCGTCTGATTTAAAAACGCCACATAAAATCGCATGGATTCAATGTGTCGGTTCCAGGGACGTAACCTGCGACAGTGGTTATTGTTCATCCGTATGCTGCATGTATGCCATTAAAGAGGCTGTTATAGCAAAGGAACATAGTCCTGAACCTCTGGACATAAGCATCATGTATATGGACATGAGAAGCTATGGTAAGGGTTTTGACAAGTATTATGAACGGGCGAAAAAAGAACATGGAATTCATTTCATAAAATCAAAGGTCTATGGAGTTCAGGAGGTAGGGGATACTGGAAATCTTTCAATGAGATATGTTACGGAAGAAGGCAAACTCCATTTTGAAGAATTTGATATGGTGGTGCTTTCTGTTGGAATGAAGCCAAGACCTGCCGTAATTGAAATGTCAAAAAGATTGGGCATTGAGCTTGATCACTACAATTTTTGTAAGACCGATAATTTCTCACCTGTCAGCACATCTAAACCCGGAATATATGTTTGCGGGGCGTTTGAAGGCCCAAAAGACATTCCGGAAACAGTTATGCAGGCCAGCGGCGCTGCCGCCGCATCCGCGGCTTTTCTTTCAAAATCGCGCGGAGAGCTTGTCAAGAAAAAGGAGTTTCCTCCTGAAATTAATGTAACCGGCGAACCCCCAAGGATCGGTGTGTTTGTTTGCCATTGCGGTATCAATATCGGCGGGGTGGTAAATGTCCCCGGTGTTAAGGAATATGCGGCATCACTACCTAATGTGGTTTATGTGGATGAAAATCTTTATACCTGTTCGCAGGATACCCAGGAACTCATCAAAGACAAGATAAAAGAGTATAACCTAAACAGGGTAATAGTGGCATCGTGCACTCCCAGAACACATGAACCGCTTTTTCAGGAAACCTTACAGGAACAGGGTTTAAACAAATACCTCTTTGAAATGGCCAACATACGCGACCAGTGCAGCTGGGTCCATCAACAGCACCCTGAAGCAGCAACTAAAAAGGCAAAAGATCTGGTTAGAATGGCTGTCGCCAAGGTAAGAGGCCTTGAACCATTGAAGATGATTTCCCTTGAGACGGTTCCTTCGGCTCTTGTGGTCGGTGGAGGAATTGCCGGGATGGTCAGCACTCTTAATCTTGCGGATCAGGGATTTAGCGTCAGCTTAGTCGAAAAGGGAATGAACCTTGGCGGTATGGCGCGCAAGATTCATTATACACTTGAAGGCGGTGATGTTCAGACCTACCTGAAGGAATTGATGGAAAAGGTAAATAATCATCCGCTGATCAATGTTTATACCAAGGCTTCTATTGCGGAAAGTTCCGGGTATATAGGAAACTTTGTAACAAAAATCCAGGTAGGACCGAAAAAGGAAATAACGGAGATCAAGCATGGGGCTGTAATTATAGCCACCGGTGGAGAAGAGTATAAAACTAAAGAATATTTCTACAAAAAAAACAGCCGGGTACTTTCTTTGCTGGATCTTGAAGCTGAGATTATAAAGCGTTCCAAAAAAATCAAGGAATGCAAGAATCTGGTTATGATACAGTGTGTGGGATCAAGAGACGATGAAAGACCTTATTGCAGCCGGGTATGTTGCTCCGAATCAATTAAATGCGCAATTTTATTAAAAGACATTAATCCGGAAGCAAATATTTATATTCTTTATCGAGATATCAGAACATATGGGCTAAAGGAAGATTTTTATCGCGAAGCAAGAGAAAAAGGCATTATATTCATACATTATGAACCAGATGCCAAACCGGAAGTTGTGCCATATAAAGAAAGTGGTAAAGAAGGTCTCAGGGTTTCGGTAAAAGACCCACTTTTAGGAGAGCAAGTTATAATTGACGCCGATCTTCTTGCATTGGCTATTGCAACTACTCCTCCTTCCACAAACAAAGAACTTTCGCAATTTTTCAAAGTGCCTTTAAATGAAGACAAATTCTTCCTGGAAGCGCACATGAAACTCAGGCCTGTAGAATTTGCCACTGATGGAGTTTTTATGTGCGGTCTGGCGCACAATCCCAAGTTGATTGAAGAAAGCATTGCTCAGGCCCAGGCGGCCGCTTCACGCGCAGGTATGATTTTATCCAGAAAATTAGTGCAGCTTCCGGGCGTTATTTCCTTTGTTAATAAAAACAAATGCATCGGCTGTGGAGAGTGTGCAAGCGTCTGTCCTTTTGGGGCGGTAACTCTTGATGAGAAACAACATTTGGCAGTGGTTAATGATGCATTGTGTAAGGGCTGCGGCATATGTTCAGCTTCCTGTAAATCCGGGGCAATTAATCTGTACGGATTCAGTAACAGTCAAGTAGTGAGCATGATTGATTCCTTATAAGGAGAAAAGATGGAAGAAGGGAAAGAATCATCCGGATCAAATTGGGAACCAAAATTAATTACATTTCTTTGCAACTGGTGCAGTTATGCCGGTGCTGATCTGGCAGGGGTAAGCCGTATTCAATATCCTGCCAATACGCGGACAATCAGGGTTCCTTGTTCAGGGAGAGTTAATATTCTTTATATATTGAGGGCGTTGCAACATGGCGTTGACGGAGTTTTAGTTTCCGGCTGCCATCCCGGGGATTGTCATTATCTCAGCGGCAATTTTTCAGCCCGAAGAAAGTTTGCGGTTTTGAGTAGACTTCTCGAATATGTCGGGGTTGAAAAAGGAAGGGTGCAATTTTCATGGGTTTCAGCAGCCGAAGCCGGCCGGTTTGCAGAAGTTATTACCGAAGTAACTGAAGATGTTAAAAAACTGGGCCCTGCAAAACGTCTAGTTAAAAATAGCGATTAAATTAAGTAGTTAAAAATCGGATTGAATAGATGGAACAACTATCAAAAGAGATAAAAGAAAAAGTTCGGAAATTATTTGAGGAAGAAAAAGTTGACCTTGTTATAGGCTATGAAAAGGGAACACTTCCATTTAGGTCAACACCCTGTTTTGTGAAAAACGCCGAAGATGCTGAAAAATTAGTCTGGAACAGCTGTTGCGAAAACAACCTTGCGGCATATATTCCCGGCATGAAGGGAAAGATCGGAATCATTGCAAAGGGGTGTGACAGTCGTTCTCTGGTTGGGCATATAAAGGAGAAACAAATCGAGCGGGAAAACCTTATCATAATCGGGGTTCCCTGCCATGGAATGTTGGATCGAAAATCAGTAGATAAAATAATTGCCGGAAGAGAAATCACGGATATTGAAGAAAAGCCGGACGGGATTGTTTTTAAAGGCGAAAATTTTGAAGAAACGGTAACAAAGAACGAGCTTTTACCTGATAACTGCATTAGCTGCTCCCACAGAAATCCGGTTTTGTATGACATCTTAATCGGAGAAAATGTTGAAGAAAATAAAGATACGGATGAATTTGGAAAAATAAAAGAATACGAAGCAAAAACATCTGATGAAAGATGGGATTATTTTTCTCAACAGATAGGTAAATGTATCAGGTGTTATGCCTGTCGTAATGCCTGCCCGCTTTGTTACTGCAAGGAATGCTGTGTAGATAGTTCACAACCCCAGTGGTTCGGAAAATCCATAGCTCTTTCCGACGCGCAGGTTTTTCACATTATGCGGGCTTTTCATGTAGCCGGTCGATGCGTTGACTGTGGTGCCTGTGTGCGGGCCTGCCCCATGGAAATAGATTTGCGGTTTCTCAACAAGAAAGTTGAAAAGGACGTAAGAGAACTTTTCAATTTTGAGGCAGGTATTAACCTTGATGAACCTCCGCCGCTTTCCGTATTCAGGCCGGATGATCCCGACGGATTTATTAAAGGATAATTCTTTGCATAATAAATATTAAGAAAGGGATAGATAAGTGGAAGCAATAGAGCTCAATAAACTTGACTCTCAGTTTAAGTTTGACGTAGCGGCCCATCCGGGTGGCAGCGGACTCACAGCATGTTTTGCGTGTGGAGCCTGCACCGGCGGCTGTCCGGTATCTGAGGTTGATCCGGCGTATGATCCCAGAAAGATCATTCGCATGGTGCTTCTGGGAATGAAGGAAAAAGTACTTTCCTCTGATCTTATATGGCTTTGCGCCATGTGTTATAACTGTTCTTTCCATTGTCCTCAAAACGTGCAGTTTGTTAAAGTTATGGGGGTTTTAAGGGAAATGGCGGCTCAAGAAGGGTATGTCAAAGCTTCTTTTTTAAAAAATATGGATGATATTGACAGATATTCCCAGAATCTGCGACATCAGTTGGTTATATCTATAGTAAAAAGGAAAACCGAAGACTTTAATATTGATCCAAAAGAGTTATTAAAACAGATTTCCGATAAATGTTAAGGAAAAATGATTATGAGTTCTAATGTTGAAAAGATCGGCGCTGTGATGGTAGTGGGTGGAGGAATTACCGGAATACAGGCTTCTCTTGATCTGGCTGAACAGGGCTATATGGTTTATCTAATTGAAAACAGCCCGGCCATCGGAGGAGCAATGGCTCAACTGGATAAAACCTTTCCTACGCTTGACTGTGCTATGTGAATTTTATCACCCAAACTCGTGGAGTCTGGAAGATATAGCAACATCAAGATTATAGCAAACGCCAAGATTGAATCTTTAAAAGGACAAGCGGGAAATTATAACGTAACCGTTCTTAAAAGACCGCGATATGTGGATGAAGATCTCTGCACCGCCTGCGGTACCTGTGTTAGCTATTGCCCTGTAGAGATGCCTGATTCATATAATGAAAAACTGGTTAATAGTAAATGTCTTTATATTCCTTATCCGCAGGCAGTTCCCGCTTCCTATGTGATAGATCCAAAATATTGTCTTTTTCAGACAAAAAATGAATGTCGGCAATGCGAGCAGGCTTGCAAGGATCTTAAGGCGATAAAGCTTAATCAGCAGGCAGAACATATTGATATACAGGTAGGTTCAATCATTCTTGCCATTGGTTTTGATGAATTTGACGCAAGAAGAAAAAAAGCCTATGGCTATGGTGAATATCCTAATGTAATTACAAGCATAGAGCTTGAAAGAATGCTTTCCGCGTCAGGACCTTTTACTGGTAAAATCACGCGCCTGTCCGATAGAAAGCATCCAAAAAAGATTGCTTTCCTTCAGTGTGTGGGAAGCCGGGACATTGAAACAAACGCATATTGTTCCTCTGTCTGCTGTACCTATGCCGTTAAAGAAGCCATGGTTGCCAAAGAACATGACCCGGATGTTGATATCACCATATTTTATATGGATATAAGAACTCAGGGTAAAGGCTTTGAGAGTTTCTATGAAAGGGCGAAAACCAAATTCGGCATTAAATTTGTAAGAAGTCGTCTGGCCTCACTGGAAAGGATACATGAATCTGAAAACCTGTTGTTCAAATTTGTAACCGAAGACGGCAAGCATCATAGTGAAGAATTTGACATGGCGGTATTATCCGTAGGGCTTGAGCCTTCGAGAACGGCGAAAGAATTAGCCGATACTTTAGGTGTTAAGCTTAATAAAGAAGGTTTCTGCCAAACTAATGAGTTTTCACCCACTAGTACCAACCGGGAAGGTATCTTTGTTGCAGGCGCCTTTCAGTCACCCAAGGATATCCCGGAAAGCGTTATCCAGGCAAGCGGATCAGTAGCATTGGCTTCAGGTTTTTTATCGGAAGTCAGAGGTACGCTGGTTGAGCAAAAAGAATGTGTTGCCGAGACTGATTTGACCGGAGAAGATCCGCGTATAGGGGTTTTTGTCTGCCACTGCGGAGTTAATATTGCAGGGGTTGCCGACGTAAAAAAAATAAGGGAATACGTAGAGACTTTACCCGACGTGGTATATGCCGAGCAATCCATGTATGCCTGTTCAAAGGACAACCAGGATAAAATAAAACAGATAATAAAAGAACATAATTTGAACCGGGTGGTAGTGGCCGCCTGCACTCCACGCACGCATGAGCCTCTTTTTCAGGAGACCATAAGAGAGGCCGGATTGAACCGCTGTCTTTTTGAAATGGCAAATATCCGTGATCACTGTTCCTGGGTGCATGCCAATGAACCTCAGGCAGCAACTGAAAAAGCTATTGACTTATTAAGGATGGGAGTGGCTAAAGCAAGGCTGTTATCTCCATTGAAAGAAGAGACTGTGCCCGTGATACCAAAGGGTCTGGTGATTGGGGGAGGACTATCCGGTATGATAGCGGCTCTTTCTCTCGCCGACCAGGGACTTGAGTGCGTATTGCTGGAAAAAAGCAAACTGCTTGGCGGCAACCTGCGGGGAATCTACTATACTTTAAGCGGTAATGACCCCCAGAAACTGTTGAGAGATACCATTGATAAAGTTACCAGCCATCCTAAGATAAAGGTTTTTACCGAAGCTGATATAAAGGAAGTAACAGGTTACATCGGCAATTTTTTAACAAGGTTTTCTATCGGTCAAGAAGAACAAACAATTTCTCACGGTGTAATTATCGTGGCTACCGGAGCTTTTGAATATGAGCCGAAGGAATATCTATACGGAGAAAACGAAAGTGTAATCACGCAGCACAGCCTAGAAGAAAAGCTGGCCTTGAAAAACTTTAATTCCGATGATCTCAAAGATGTGGTAATGATTCAATGCGTAGGTTCCAGAACCAAGGAAAAGCCTTATTGCAGCAAGATATGTTGTAGTCAGGCAATAAAAAACGCCCTGAAAATCAAGTCGATAAAACCAAATTCCAATGTTTATATTCTTTATAAAGATATTCGGACATATGGGTTCCGTGAAGAGTATTACCGAAAGGCCAGAAATGAAGGTATAATCTTTATCAGATATGATGACAACACTCTGCCGCTTGTTAAAGAAGAAAACGGTGAGTTAAGAGTTGAGGTATTTGACCCCATATTAGGAGAAAATATTTTAATTTCTCCTTCCCTGCTGGTTTTGAGTGCCGGAGTTGATCCCGGGGACAATAGAAGTATTTCGAAATTACTGAAAGTTCCCTTAAATTTCGAAGGTTTTTTCTTAGAAGCCCATGTAAAGCTTAGGCCGGTGGATTTCCCGACCGATGGTGTTTTTGTAGCAGGTCTTGCCCACTCTCCCAAGCCTATAGACGAGACTATTGCTCAGGCTCAGGCAGCGGCAGCACGTGCGGCAATCCCATTAACCAGGGGCTATGTTATGGTTGAGCCGGTGGCAAGTATTGTGGATTCCGAAAAATGCTTTGGTTGTGGAATCTGTGAATATTTATGTCCTTATGGCTCAATCAAGGTGATATCTGATGAAGACGGAGATAAAGCTCAAAGCATTTCCGCATCATGCAAAGGTTGTGGAATATGTGCTTCCAAGTGTCCCAGACAAGCAATCACTATGGGAAGGTTTACAAATGAACAGATCATCGCTCAGATTGACGCGTTTTCTTTAGCGACGAGTGATGTGTAGAAAGGTTTATATATGAGTTTTGAACCAAAGATTCTCGGTATTTTATGTAACTGGTGTGCCTATGCCGGAGGTGATCTGGCGGGAGTTTCCAGAATTCAATATCCTCCCAATATGAAAGTGGTTAGGGTTATGTGTACCGGGAGAGTGGATCCTGAATTTGTAATCGAGGGCTTTCTTGTCGGTTGTGACGGCATCTGGGTCGGCGGCTGACATATCGGGGAATGCCATTACCAGTCTGGTAATGAAGAAGCAGTCAATATGGTCGATGTAGCAAAAAGTATCATAAGCCATATTGGAATAAACCCGAACAGACTTCTGCTTGAATGGGTATCTGCCGCCGAAGGTCCGCGCTTTGCTCAGTTAGTGACCGATTTTACCAATCAATTAAGAGAACTGGGGCCTTTAGATGAAGAGGCGAAAAGCAGCGCGGGGGATTTGTCGCTTAAACTTAAAGCCTCCAAAAACGCGGTTAAAAGCGAGAAGTTAAGATGGGTTGCAGCTAAACAGACCGAGTTTAAGCGAGACGGAAATAAATATAGCGAAGTATTTACCGATCAGGAGATCGGACGGATGATAGATGGCGTCGTTATTGAGGAAATTGCTCTTCAGCAGATATTATTGCTTTTAGAACAGGAGAAATTATCTGTTAAAGAAATTTCTCAACGTCTGGGTATATCTTCTCCTAAGATAATGGAACAGATGCTTGGTTTGAGACGAAAAGAGATCATAGAAATCGCTGAAATAAGGGGCAGGTCTCCCCTTTATGCGCTAAGATAAGCATGAAATTGAAAAGGATGTAAAGTGGAAGGGAAAAAGGTACTCATAATTGGAGGCAGTCTATCCGGCATTCAGTCCGCACTTGACATGGCTGAAGACGGTAAAATTGTCTATCTTGTTGAAAGTGCTCCGGGCTTAAGTGGAGAAAAATTATTCCCGGTTGATTTTTTTAAACAAACAACTCCTTTTATCTCTTCTAAATGGGAGCAAGCAAAAAAACATCCGAATATCCATATCATAAGCAATGGGGTTATAGATGATGCCCGAAAAGAAAATGGAAGTTTTAAGATAAAAATCAAAAAGGCGGCTTTGCGGGTATTAGAGGACAAGTGTAATGACTGCAAGGAATGCATAAAAGTTTGTCCGGTTAATTTGCGTGATGATTATTCCAATGGGCTTGGCTTAAGAACTGCTGTTGATTATTTCAATCAGGAAACAAAAACTTACGGCATTATTAAGGAAAGACCCGTATGTGAGGAAAGCTGCCCGGTCCATTTAGATATTCGAGGCTATATAGGTTTGATAGCGGATGGCAAGTATAAAGAAGCATTAAATTTAATACGTGAAAAACTGCCTTTTCCGGCAACTATTGGAAGAATTTGCCCTCATCCCTGTGAGGAAAAATGTAACCGTGCAAGAAAGGATTCCGCGCTTTGCATCCGCGATCTGAAACGATTTGTAGCCGACTCTGAAATTGAGGCCGGTTATGATGAAGTTTTAAAAAAGATAAAACCCAACGGGAGAAAAGTAGCCATAATAGGTGCCGGTCCGTCAGGGCTTGCCTGTGCTCATGATCTATCGGTATTGGGTTATGATGTTGTGATATTCGAGGAACTTCCGGTTGCCGGTGGAATGCTGGCAGTTGGTATTCCAAAGTACCGCTTGCCCAGAGATATTTTAAACAAAGAGATAGATATCGTAAAAAAACTTGGAGCCCAGATAAGAACCGATGCTCGCATAGGAAAGGATCTGTCTGTCGATGACCTGTTTAAGCAGGGTTTTGAAGCTGTTTTTATTGCAGTTGGAGCGCATAAGGGTCAGAAATTGAGAATTCCCGGTGAAGATGCAACAGGTGTTGTTCCCGGTGTAAATTATCTTCGTGAGCTGAATCTCGGAAAAGAAGTACAGTTGGGTAAAAAAGTTGCAGTAATCGGCGGTGGAAATGTGGCTATGGATTCAGCCCGTTCTTCCTTCCGTTTGGGAGCAGAAGAAGTATCAATTCTTTATAGAAGGACAAGAGAAGAAATGCCGGCAAGTGGCGAAGAGATTGACGCGGCTTTGTCTGAAGGAATTAAATTTGAATATCTGGTTGCTCCTTTAGAAGTTCTTATAGATAACGGAAAGGTTAAAGGGCTGAGATGCAACCGCATGCAACTGGGCGAGCCCGATGCATCAGGAAGAAGAAGGCCTGTTGCCATAGAAGGATCGGAATTTGAAATTGAGCTGGATATGATCATACCTGCTATAGGACAAACCTCCGACCTTTCGTTTCTGCCCGAAGATAATGCCGTGGAAACGACTAAATGGGGAACTATTGTTGCTGATTCCGGACAATGTTGTACCAAAAGGCAGGGAATTTTTGCCGGGGGTGACTGTGTTACCGGGCCAAATATCGCCATCGAGGCTGTTGCGGCAGGGAAAAAAGCAGCTTTATCTATAGATGATTATCTTAAAGGAAAATAGCAATACCATGGGAGAAATACAGCCAAGATATATAATAGACTTTAATGACATTCCTTCAAAAAGGCAGCATATGCCTGAATTAAAAGTCGAGGAACGTATAACCAACTTTGAAGAAGTTGAGTTAGGCTTTAGTATTGAAAAAGCTCAACAAGAGGCAAGAAGATGTCTTAGCTGCCGAAGATGTTTAGGCTGTGGACTCTGTTTGGCAGTATGCAAACCCAAAGCGATTGTTTTTGAGCAGGAAGATGAATTTGTTGAATTATCGATAGATGAGATTGTTATTGCGCCTGAAATGGTAAGTTCTTCCCCAATGGTAAATGAATACATCAATGTTATAAATGCGTTCCAGTTTGAAAGCATGCTCTCCTTAAATGGCCCTACCGGGGGAGTTATTATGCGCCCCTTTGATGGTGACATTCCGCAAAAAATCGCCTTTATCATAAATGCTAAGAGTGACGGCGATAATAATTATCTTATTTCATATGCTGTTTGTGAGGCTGTATTAGCTCTTCAAAAGACAGAGAAGTTAGCGGTATCCATCTTTGTTTCAGATAAAGAAAGCATTATAAAGACATATGAAAAAGAAATAAAAGAAGGCCTTACTGTTATAGAAGGTGAGATAAAAGAAGTAAAAGAAAAGGAAGATACAAAAAATCTTTCAGTAATATTTATTGAAAACGACCAAAGCAGAGAAGAAGAATTTGATATGATAGTCAGAGTGCAATTGCCGAAAACTTCTTCTTATCTTAAAGCTTTGAGCATGAAACTGGGCTTGAATATGAACGATAAAATACTTTTGGATACACCAAGCCCAACCCTGACCGATACCTCCGTTCCGAACATCTTTTATACAGGTCTTGTTTTATAAGCAGACTTTCAGATAAAATTTTTGGACTGCGTTATCAGTCGCCCCCCTTCGACAACGTACAAACTGTACGCCTTACGTCATTCCGTCGAAGGACGGAATCCAGTTATATCAACAGATGCCAGCATGTCCGGATTCCAATTTCCCCGGACTAACTATTATTTGTAAAGCAATCAAGTTTGGACGTTAATGGACGCAAGACAACAGCAAAAAACAACCACTTGAATCCTTGAACCCTGGAATCCTGGGCCCCTTTTTCCAAAATCATTGGGAGAAGATCCAAATCTTCAAACCTAACAAAAATGGAGGTTATTATGGACAAGCTATTAAGAATTGATATGGGAGCAGAAGGAGGGCCTGCTGCTACAATAAGCCCCATTGGAGATTATGCAGGACTTGGAGGAAGAGCCATGACTTCTGCTATAGTTTCCAAAGAAGTTCCTCCTCTGTGCCACCCTCTTGGTGCTGATAATAAACTTGTAATTGCTCCGGGTCTTTTGAGCGGATCACTTGCCGCCATGTCGGGACGCATTTCAGTAGGATGTAAAAGTCCGCTAACCGGAGGCATAAAAGAATCAAATGCCGGTGGGCAGCCGGCCCAGGTTCTGGCAAGGCTTGGTTATGCGGCTGTTGTTCTTGAAGGAAAGCCAAAAGACGATACTCTTTATAAGATTATGATCAATAAGGACGGAGTAAAAATAATTGCCGACAACAGCCTTAAAATGCTTGGCAATTATGATCTTGTAAATAAGATAAAAAAAGAATTCGGAGATAAGATCTGCTGCATATCGATTGGTCCGGCAGGAGAAATGAAGCTGTCGGCAGCTTCTATCGCTTTTACCGATATGGAATTAAGGCCGACCCGCCATGCAGGCCGTGGCGGTACCGGAGCAGTGATGGGCGCAAAAGGTGTAAAAGCTATTGTATTGGATGATGCAGGAATGCAAAACAGGAGCCCAAAAGATCCTGAAAAATTCAAAGAAGCAAATAAAAATTTCGTTCAGGCGCTTAAAAAAAATCCCATTACCGGAAAGGGCCTTCCTGCTTTAGGAACAAACTCATTGATTAACGTAATGAATGAATCAGGAGGATTACCTACAAATAATTTCAAGACAGGTAAGTTCGAAGGTGCTTCAAAAATCAGTGGTGAAACACAGGCAGCAACAGAAAGCGCCCGTGGAGGTGTCGTCACTCATGGTTGTCACAGGGGATGTGTTATCAGGTGCTCTGGAATTTTTAACGACAAAGACGGCAATTATTTAACAAAGCAGCCTGAATATGAAACCGTTTGGGCACATGGTGCAAATTGTGGAATAGACGATCTTGACGCAATTGCCATGCTTGACCGCCTGGATGATGATTTCGGGCTTGATACCATAGAAATGGGAACAGCAATTGCTGTAGCAATGGATGCAGGTCTTGCAAAATTCGGAGATGCAAAAGCCGCGATAAATCTGGTTAAAGAAGTTGGAAAAGGAACTCCGCTTGGCCGCATACTTGGAAATGGAGCTGCGGTTACAGGCAAAGTATTTGGTGTGGAAAGGGTTCCTGTCGTAAAGGGCCAATCAATGCCGGCATATGACCCTCGTGCGATTCAGGGTATGGGTGTTACTTATGCGACAAGTACTATGGGGGCAGATCATACGGCCGGGCATGCCCGTATAACCAATCTGCTTGGTTTGGGGATTAAAATTGACTACCAAAAACCTGACGGCCCGATAGAGCTTTCAAGAATTTTACAGACAGCAACTGCTGCACTTGATTCAACAGGAATGTGTTTATTCATAAACTATGCAATTTTAAGCAAGCCGGAAAACTTTCAATTTTTTGTTGATCTTCTTAATGGATTTACAGGCCTTGAAATGACAAGAGATGATGTACTTGATCTTGGGAAATCCGTATTAAAGAATGAAAGGGAATTTAATGAAAAAGCCGGTTTTACTTCAAAGCATGACAGACTTCCCGAATTCTTTAAAAAAGAACCGCTTCCGCCGCACAATACAACATTTATAGTAAAAGATGAAGAGCTTGACCAGGTTTTTAACTGGTAATTTGATTTTTCCTGTAAAGGGAGAGGATTTTTAAAGTTCTCTCCCTATTATGCGTATGCATTATGAATAATTAAGCAAAATTATTGATTATGCTACAATGGTATTGATACCGTCAAAGGGAAATGGGCACTCTTGCGTTTTCTTATTATTAAGGTTCAGCAATAACAGCTCATGAGTTGTTGAGTTTATAAGTTCATAAGCAAAAGATCGGCAAGCTTATATAATTTGGTTATACATTTACAGTTTATCTGCATGTTTTGTGAGAGTTTAAAAAAGCTTTCGGGAGAAGGCGGGTCATGAACGCGGAAATAAAACGCACCGTCTTAACGGTTATAAGACCAAAAATAACTGTTAGCATAAACTTTTCGGATATCTGTGAGTTCAGAGACCGTCTTTGCCTCCCAAAAATAAAAAAAAGTCCATTTTTTATCAATCTGTAAGATATCTGTGGGTTGTCGTGTGTTAAATAATTTTTTAGCCTATAGACGTTCAAGCAGAAAGGAAGAAACAGATCATAAGCCGTTGAGTTTGGCGCTATTTGAGTTAAATGATTCGGTGGCAAAAGGGTTTTTGTTTCAAGAGAATAATCAAAGCGTAAAGAAAGGAATAATGGAACATGAAGAGCATTAATCACTATTCAAGGTTTGATATTCATATAAAGGTCTAAGCGGAATTTGAGCTGTTTTTATGGGGGACCTGTCCCCCAAACCCCCTGGGATTTATCGCTTTGAAGGCTTCCGGATATGGGGGAAGAGAGGCTGTTATTGTGAGGATAAAA
>JAHIFE010000063.1 GCA_018901125.1 Pseudomonadota bacterium
CGGCGTTGCTGCGTCAGGGTTTCCCCCATTGCGCAAAATTCCTCACTGCTGCCTCCCGTAGGAGTCTGGACCGTGTGTCAGTTCCAGTGTGGCTGATCATCCTCTCAGACCAGCTAACCATCGTAGCCTTGGTAGGCCATTACCCTACCAACAAGCTAATGGTACGCGGGCTCATTTTCAAACAGTAGCTTATACATAGAGGCCACCTTTAATCTATTAAACCGAAGTTTAATAGATACTATTAGGTATTAGCCCGCCTTTCGGCGAGTTATCCCAAATTTGAAAGAAGATTACCCACGCGTTACTCACCCGTGCGCCACTTTACTATCTTTAGCAAGCTAAAGAGTTCTCGTACGACTTGCATGTGTTAAGCACGCCGCCAGCGTTCATTCTGAGCCAGGATCAAACTCTCCAATTAAACTATTTATCTACATCTGCATGTATAAACATGCGCCCTAACTCACAAGCTGTCACTATTTAGTTTTCAAAGATCAAGTGATTGCTGAAACAGCAATCTTTACTTAAAAAAGCTTTTATACTTTAGCCTAACCTCTTGTGTCAAGCATTTTTTAATTATTTTTTAAAAAATATCTTTTTGAATCACAAGCGATTATCTTTTACTTAAAGAACCGATTATTACCAAATCACTTTCTGTTTGTCAAGTTATTTTTATCTTAATAAAGATGTATTTTTGACTACCACATTAGCCAATAAGAGCATACAATTTTGCACAGTGCAAAGAGGGATAGTCTCTATAAAGTCTAGAGTGATAAAGAAAATAAAATTTCAAACAAACAAATCGTAGGGCGTTTCTATACTCAGGCACATGTTATGTCAAGCGATATTTTATTGTTTTATTCTAATTTTATGAATACGCTTTTTACCAGACCTTAACAATATCTCCATCTCATTGATATCATTTGATGTAATTAATTCATCAAACTTTTCAATACGCCGATCATTTACATACCCCCCCCCCTGTTCAATAAGCCTTCTAGCAGCTGCTCCGGATGGTGCAAGTTTTACTTCATTAAACAGTTTAAATGCTGGTATTCCTAATTTAAACATACTATTATCAATATAAGAACAGGGAACTGAGATGTCTTCGGCATCAGAATTAACTCTTGGCACCGAACTGTGTGTTAAAATATCTTTTGCTACTAAACGCTCGCCAAAAACGCATGCAGCAGCCTGAAATGCCTTAACCGCCTCATCACGTCCGTGAGCAAGTAACGTCGTTTCAAACGCAAGCACTACTTTGGCACTATTTAAATCAGCTCCTTCTAATTTCTCGATATCTTTAATCTCGTCAATCGGCAAAAACGTAAAAAGAGCCAAAAAACGTGCAACATCTCTATCATCAGTATTTATCCAATACTGATAGTAATCATAAGGAGTTGTTCTGCTTGAATCCAACCAGACAGCACCTTTTGCAGTTTTTCCCATTTTAGCTCCATTACTGGTTTTTATTAAAGGAAATGTAATGCCAAAGGAGATATCTTTCTTGATTTTTCTTATAAGCTCGATGCCGGCAACAATATTTCCCCATTGGTCGCTTCCTCCCATTTGCAGCCTGCACTTATATTTATCAAAAAGCTCCAAAAAGTCATAAGCTTGCAATAACATATAGTTAAACTCAATAAAGCTTAAGCCCTCTTCAGAATCAAGTCGCATTTTATAGCTTTCAGCTTTTATCATCCGGTTGACCGAAAAACACCTTCCAATATCTCTTAAAAATGGGATATATTTTAATCCGCTTAGCCAGTCATTATTATTAACAAGAAGCGCCTTGTTATCGCTAAAATCAATAAACCTGGAAAGCTGTTCTTTTATCCCGTTGATATTAGCTTCAATCATTTCAGATGCAAGGAGCTTTCTCATTTCAGTTTTACCGCTTGGATCACCTATTAGGCCTGTTCCACCACCTATAAGAGCAATGGGTCTATGACCATTTTTTTGCATATGGGCAAGCGCCATGATGGGGACTAGACTTCCAACATGCAAACTCGATGCGGTAGGATCAAAACCAATATAGCAGGTTACTTTATTATTCCGGATATAGTCTTTGAGCTCTTCATCGTGGGTGGTTTTTTCAATAAAACCTCGTTCTTCAAGAATATCAATTAAGTCAGCCATGCCGTCCTCATTTATTTGCAAACTCTACAGCTCTTGTTTCCCGAATTACTATCACTCTTATCTGCCCTGGGAAAACAAGAGACTCTTCTATCTTTTTGGCAATATCTCTACTTAACATAACTGAATCCGCATCCGATATGATACCACTTTCTACGATTACCCTAAGTTCCCTTCCAGCCTGAATAGCATAGGTATTTGCAACACCTTTAAATGAGTTGGCTATTTTTTCAAGATCTTCCAATCTTTTAATATAACTTTCAAGCATTTCCTTTCTGGCTCCGGGCCTTGCTCCTGAAAGAGCATCCGCAGCCTGAACAAGATATGCATATACGGATGATGGAGTTATATCTTCATGATGGGCGGCAATTGCATGCACAACTTTAGGAGCTTCACCAAATTTTTTAGCAAGATTAGACCCGATAATTGCATGCGACCCTTCAACCTCATGATCAATTGCCTTGCCGATATCATGAAGCAGGCCCATCCTTCTTGCAAGCTTTGAACTAAGACCAAGTTCTGAGGCCATTATTCCACTTAAAAAACCAACCTCTATAGAATGCTGCAAAACATTTTGCGTATAACTTGTTCTATATTTTAACCTTCCTATATACTTAATAAGATCATTATGGATTCCGTGAACGCCCAGATCAAAAGCTGCTTGCTCGCCAGCCTCTTTTATAATCTGATCAACCTCTATACCGACCTTTTTCACTACATCTTCTATCCTTGCAGGGTGAATCCTGCCATCAGATATAAGCCTCATCAGTGAGATGCGCGCCACCTCCCTCCTTACCGGATTAAATCCTGACAAAATAACCGCTTCAGGAGTGTCATCAATAATAAGATCTATTCCTGTTGCTGCTTCAAGAGTCCTTATATTTCGCCCTTCTCTTCCTATTATTCTTCCTTTCATTTCATCGTTAGGAAGTTGAACCACTGAGACAGTTCGTTCAGCAACATAGTCCGAAGCGTATCTTTGCATAGCAGTTGCCATTATATTTTTTGATTTTTTCTCGGCCTCTTCTTTGGCTTCATTCTCAATCTTTTTAATTATTTTTGCACCTTCATGACGAGCTTCATTTTCCATAGCTCTTAGCAAAAGTTCTTTAGCCTGCTCAGAAGTTAAACCTGATATTTTTTCAAGTTGTTTATTCTGCTCCTCGATTATTTCATTGTATTTAATTTCGCTGTTTTCAATATTATCTTCTCTTTTTTTAAGAATAGCTTCTTTTCGGATAATTTCTTTATCCTTGCGCTCCATCTGCTCAAGTTTATTATCTATACTTTCCTCTTTTTGAATCAGCCTCTTTTCGCGTTTCTTAAGCTCCGCTCTTGTTTCTTTAGTTTCAAGATCAAATTCTGTTTTCATCTTGAAAAGCTTGTCTTTTGCCTCAATCTGAGCTTCTTTAATAACAGCCTCAGACTTTATTGTTGCAGCCTCTATTATTCTGGAAGCTCCATTCTCAGCTGCCTTAATTTTTTGGGAAGTCATTTTCCCTTTTACCCAATAGGCAACTGCATATCCTATGGCAAACATCCCAATGCCAATAGCAATCAGATATATCTTCATTATCTATCTCCAGTTATTCATAATTCGCCAATATAAAACATGACAGGTATATAAACTACCATGTGAAACTATTTGATTTAAATATTCCCAAAATAATACAAACATGCACAAACATACTAAAAACCAAGTTAGCTGCCAAACTCCTTGAAAGCAGATTGGCATAATGCAGCATATACTTAGCTTTTGTGAGTTCATCAATATTAATATTTATTACGGTCAATGGCGTGAATACAGCTGATAGGCAGGAAAAAAACGGTAAGGAGCAATGGTTGTTCCTTAAAGATATCAATTTTATTTTCCGGGGAAATTTAAAACCCCCGCACTGTGCCGTGTCGGCAAGCCCCTGAACCTAACGTTCAAAGTTAGCGCCTTATGATTTTTTTAGGCTTTTCTGTACTTGCAGAACATGCACACCAAAATCAAGGAAGGCCCCATATATTTTCTTTGTTGGATCAAAGAACAAATGCCAATCACGAACACGGCAGGGGTAATATTCAAAAAACCAATTTCACTTCGGAAATCCCGGCCAGAGATAAATCCTATATTTTAGCAATCGCAGAAAGACTATCTAATTTCAGCTTATTATTACATTTTTAAAGCTATAATAAAAACGCCATCTTTAATATTTATGGGCTCACAAAAAGTCCATCAATAAACCAAGGCCGGATAATCCCGAACCCTGGGTGAGGGTGGAACCACTTGGACCGAAACATCGAGCACATTCCCCACAGCTTTTGGCGGGAAATTCGAGCGAATCTAAAATCGAACATAATACCTTGCGGTAACATATTTCCTACAGTTCAGAGTGGGAAATATTTAATTAACTTCAAACGGCATAAGAAAAGAAACCGGTTTCTGCCGGACAAAAAGTCGTACTTAAACTATTCGCGAAGGTATCCATACTTACACGCTCTAAAAAATCACAATTTAAAAGCCTTCGCAAAAAGCTTCATATGCAAGGCACTTTAATTGCATGGGAAGAAGAGCTCTTATCCGTGCACCGCAATAACGATAGATAAGCGCAACTTGTGCAAATGGGCTTTTTTTATGGTGCCATAAAAATTCTAAATCAAAAATTTTCTAATTTGCTTAATAATTTTGAAGATTTATCAGATATTTCGCGCAGAAAATCCAAATGATTTTCTTTGATATCAATATTATCACCAGCAATATTCATGGCAGTCAATATCATAATCCCAAGCGGGTTAAAGCGTGCCAGAGAACCCTTCTGTTGAGACTCAGCCTTTTCAACCTCTCTAACGAGCAGCTCGGCTACTTCTTTTGCTTTTTCAACATTAGTTTCGGCTTTAAATGTATATTGCTTTCCAAATAGTTCAATTGTTATAAATTGTTCCAATAAGAAATATCCACCTTTCAAAATAATTTAAACGGCGTACAGTTATCAGCCTATGTTATGTCGCTGAGCCTGCTGAGAAGACTATCTATCTTTGACTTAACAATGTCTCTCTCCTGTATGTAGCTATTTTCCTTTTCAATCTTTTCCTGTAGTTCCTCCTCTAATACCAGTATTTTATTCTTAAGTTCCAAGTTTGATGCTTCATGTGATTTGCAAACTGCAACTAGTTTTTCAAGTCTGTTTTCTATCTCATCAAATTGCTGTAGGATCAGTTCTTTATCCAAGTTTTCACCTCATATCTATAGTCTTTTATAATATTCAATTCATGCCAAAGTCAAGATATAATACATCATTTCTTGCGCTACAAATCACAGAATCATTCTCTTCTGCATTATGCTTTCTACAACCATCAACTCTTCCATACTATTTACACCCAATATCTCTTCGCTGTCTTGTCCTATCATCGCGCCTACTTTTTTGTTTTCGGAATATCCAATTTTAACAACATCGGTAAGATAAAATTCGCCCTGGGCATTATTTGCTTCTATTTTGTTTATAGAATATTCCAAAAAATCTCTTTTTATACAATATACTCCTGAATTAATAATATTTATAGATTTTTGCTCATCATTTGCATCAGCTTCCTCGATTATGCCGGACACGCAATTTCTTTCATCCATAATCATTCGGCCATATCCTTTAGGATTACCGATTTTAACTGCAAGTACAGACACATCGCGGTCTGACTTAATATGGTCTTCATAAAGTTTTTTTACTGTATCAAAAGACAGAAGGGATACATCACCACACAGGATTAAAACCTGTTCAGAATATTCGGGTAAAAGCGGCAAAGCACACTTAACCGCATCACCTGTCCCAAGCTGCTCTTTTTGTAACGCAAAAAGAACGCTATAATCATTTGATACTACCTTGCGGACTTTTTCCGCCTGATTTCCAACTACAACAACGATATTGTTGCCAGCAATTTTATTAGCTGTTTCAAGGATATACAAAATCATTGGTTTTCCGTTAATCTCATGCAATACCTTTGCCTTGTCTGATTTCATTCGCTTTCCTAATCCGGCAGCAAGAATTATAGCAACAAGCTTATTGTTTGTTTTCACCTTAATATCCTTTTTTTACAATTCTTTTATGCATGTTAAATCATTAAACGGCATTTTTTACTTCTATTGTAAACTCTTTAGAGCCACTTTCAAAACGTTTCAGTTTGGTCAAGGTCAAGGCGGGTGAAAATTTTTAACCGCAGGAATACATGTAGTATTTCGAGGATTAAAATTTTCGCCCAACGCAGAGATCGGCCAAAATGGGACGTTTTGAAACTGGCTCTTTACATTAAAATAAAGCCCGGCCAGCTCATCTTTTTCCAATTATTTAAGAACATATCAGCACTAAAATCGAAAATCAATATCAATGGACATATTGCAGCAATTCTCGGTGAATGTATTTTTTAATCAGCAGGTTATAAAGCATAGAGAGACTTGCTGAAACATTATGATAAAAGAATAATAAAATTATTAACAAACGCCATTAAGTTTGGCAACACAGATATGGGCCTGTTTTAGCAATAGGAATTCAAGTCAGTGGCTTTATTACTGCTTCTGAAAATAATATTTTAATAATAGAAAAGAGTTTTCTGGTGTGTGAAAAAACAAGAAAATTAAAAGTTTCAAGTTTATGGGTTTCTCCCATTTAACCAAATTCTGAAAACAATTGTTAGAGAGGCTTATAGTCGGTTGGTTTTGCAATGAGGAATGACCAACGTTCCCGAGTTTACATCTGGAGCCACTTGGCAAACAAATTGCATCCTGAAACGTTCATTCCGTTGGATTGCAGATCATCGGAAAACCGAGCCGCGGGATATCCATTTTGCAGCTTTGCCGTGCTCTGGAAAAGGCTGTGCCGTTTGAGCACCGGCCACAGCTTGCCACCTGATGAGCGGGATCGGGAATCGATGCAAATTGAATTTCCGTCTTTGTTGATTTATCCTTTTTCTGCAGATACGGTTTCAGGACATTCTCTAAGAGATGGTTTTTCCCAATCTTCGACTTCCTCGCCTTCCTCGATTTCTTCCCACCCGGTAATCATGGCCTTTATATGGGCAAAAATTGAGTGGCCGGTTGTGGTCATATATACATGTACGACAATAAACGTGAGGATTGAGAATGCTCCGGCCAAATGAATCAGCGCCACGATTTTCAAAGAAATAAAACCAAGCCCCCATGCTTCCCATGAATTATAAGTCCAGTAGAAAATTCCTGTAACCATCTGGATGGGAAGCAACATTGTTGCCAGGGAGAGATAGGTCAGCCTTTGTAATGGATTGTGCTTGGCGCCTTTACGTTTCGGAACCGGGTGTGGTTCGCCTTTAAATATACCAATACCGTAATAATGAATTACCTCAAACAATTTTTTGGTTGTGGGAACATACTGCTTCCATTCACCGGTCGTAAATATCCAGAACACAAAAAAAGCAAAGGCGATCAGCCAGGCAATACCAACAAAATTATGCACCTCGACTGCCTCCTCAAATCCCATCAGCGTGTAAACCCCGTGGATTTCAAAACCCGTTATAAGCAACAAAAATATCAGAGCCATTTGCAGCCAGTGCCAGAAACGCTCGTAACGAGTGTACAGATAGGTGGTTACCATTTTTATTGAATACATCAATTACTCCTCCTTCTTACGACCATTGGCAAATATCCTGCCCAGAGCGTGGAGCACAATACCAACAAAAGAACTTAGAACAATGGCCCATCCGGCGATGTCGATAAGTTTGACTTTATCGCGTCCCGGCATATAAAATCCTGCAAGGTCGGCCAGACGGCTGTCAGGCCGTGTGTGACACTGATTACATTTCAGAGCTTCTTCCCTGGGAGCCACCATATGAGTACTTGGAAAAACATAAGCGGTTTCTACAAAGTCAATTTTGCCGCTAAATGGCAGATTCAGATATTTTGCGCCCCGCTGAATGGAATCCTGCCAATCGAAAGTTGTCCAGTATCCATGTTCTCCGGATAAAAGCGGTGTTGTCATTGTTTTGTTTACCGTGTCATACGGCTGCTTGCCTGAATGAATGTTAAAGGGAAAGATACGTGCATTTTTCTCATTGCGGTTTCCCTCCGGCCAGGCCAGCTTCACCACCTTGCTCGGATCGATCATATCTTTGGCGGTAAACCCTTTGATAGAACCATTAAACCACAGATAGTTAGGAATCACATTTTTTTCCCATTTTGTATCTCCTTTGGTCGATTGATATACCGGTTTTCCAAAAGGACCGTTTACGTCATAAGGCTTACCATCTTTTTTCTTTCCTGCCCTGGACCAGTCCCACCATCTTTGAACCGGTAAAACTTTTGCAATTACAGGGACATGACATGCCTGACACGCAACCTTATCTGTATGATCATTCATTTTACTGCTTAACTCATGAGGTTTGTCACTGTGACAGGATTCACACATAATTTTTGGTTCAAGATCGTGTTCAAGAAGGCTGTGGCGGGTTTCAGAGGCAGGGGTTCCGTAAATTCTTCCGGCAACATGGTGCGCAACGGTTGTATGACATCTGCTGCACTCAAAATCCTGGCCGTCATATCCCATATGAACATTAAGTTTTCTGTTGGGATTAATCAAAGAAGGATCGAGATCACCATGTTTTACACCGTCTCCGCCTCCGCCGGAAAAATGGCAGGAGCCACAGTTTTTACGCGTTGGGCGTCCGATACTCTGGGCAGCTTCATGTATTTCAGCCTGAGCGTCTTTGGCAAGAACGTTTTCCTCCGGATCTTTTGATTCAGTCAAAATCTTATAATCTTGAAAGACCTCTTCCCAGTTGATTTTTTTCTGGCCATGACATTTCAGACAATCAATTTCTGTTTCCTTGCCTTTTTCATTCCATCCGATGTGACATTCGTTGCAGTGATGATCATTCATTGCATTGGCTGAAATGCAAAAATTATTTATCGAATATCCGGCCTTGCCTCTTTGATTATCCTTTGGTGAATTAGGGTCAAGCCACGTCCAGTGAAGCGTTTTCTTCAACTGGTCGGCTGCTTCTGTATGGCATGAAAGGCAGGCTTTGGTGATTTCGGGCCCGGATGTAAAATCCTGATTCAATGCTTTAAACCGGGAGTGATCGGCCGTGGTGGTGTTTTTTGCTTCTTTCACCACCTGCCGGGCTAGTTCCAGACCAGGTGCATCCTGCTCCTGATTTGCAAATGACGGTGCAGACGTAAAAAACAGTAAACATATCCACAGGCAGGATAAAGCATAACGTTTGTGTTTTGATTTCAGCCTCATCTTTAAAATATCCATTTTTTTTATCGCCGCTAAGGCACAACAGGCAAAAAATAAAGAAAAATAAATTATGCCATAGTGCCTTTTGGCCAACGATTATACCTGATCAATTTACTTGCACTTAGCCGGAGATGGAGAATCTGCCGCATGTTCATGTAAATACGTGTAGATGTCGTTCAAATCTTTTTCAGACAATTTGCTCCATTCTTCGCCGCATTTAAACTGATCGAATTCTTTTTTATCGAAAGTCCGCTTCCATTGGGCCTGTGTTTTCGAATCAGGGCCCAAAGGCGGTCTGGGAGAATCAACCTCACCGCGCTTGTTGCACGATTTGTACACATTACGATACGTGTATTTCCCTTTTCGCGCATTTCCGTCTTCACCGGCAAAACCAATGCCGATGGTTGCAAATACAAAACACATTGCCATTAAAGTTATGATCAATCGTTTTAACATGTTACCTCCTAATTTTTATAAAATATTCAAATATTGACGGTTTTGTAAAATTTTAAAATAATTCCGTGGTTTACTAAAAAACCACATATCGATCCACGTTGGCCACCATTTCAGCATTTCTTGCCTGGGTGGCGAAGTCTTTAAAACCAACGCCGGGAACCTCATCCTCACGCCCGTGCAAACCATTTGATCTGAAACTGACATCACATATGGCCAGTTTGGCTTTTCCCACCAGTTTCTTAAAGTCAGGTTTTTGCGTTAGAAGCACGCCTTTTCCGGTAAAAAATATCTGGACAGTTTTTCCCTTTGAATGGGCGGCCTGTGTCAGTTTTACGACGTAATCAAGGTACCTGTCGGTATTTACAAGAATTCCCAGCGTATCAGCCATAGCCTTTACTCCTTGAAAAATTAATTTATTTAAGACTTACCACCAGCAAATGACTTTATCGTGTAAAAAAATATCATCTACAAGCCCTTCCCAGTCGACATTCTCACCATATAGAATGGTTACAGTTGACTGATTCCCTTTGGAAACAGCTTCGCTAAGCTTTTCTACGGTTTCATCCGGCTCTGATCTTAAAATATTAAGCACTTTCATTTTAATTATCCTCTAAAATGGTATTATCAGGTCAGCTTCACGGATTTTTGCGCCAATATCCGCCAGTGTAATATATTGAAAACCATATTTTTCCACATTGGCCGAATTATTTGAAAACCTTTCTCCTTCCATTTCATCCAGAAATTCCATATTGTCGCTATACGCCTCATCCATATTGGCAATTTCATGGTGGAGAACAAACATCTGAACTTTGGTGTCCTCAAGCAAAAGGCCAAGGCTGGTTCGAAGCCCCTCATACTGCTGATCCGCATCTTTGATGACAACCGCAACTTTTTTCATGATTTTCTGTTACCCCTTTTTGATAAAATATCTTGTGTAACCTTCGGAACTATCCTGCATGCCGATAAACTGGTTTCCACCTTTATTCCCAAAATCAGGAATGTCTTTTTTTGAACCCGGATCGGTTCCAAGGATTTCCAGAATTTCACCGGAGACCATTTCTTTTAAGGCTTTTTTTGTCTTTAAAAGCGGCATCGGGCAAGTAAGACCGCGGGTGTCAAGAACACTTTTTGGTTGGATATTTTCAAGATCCATAAAAACTTAACTCCTTTTTCCTGTTATTAAAATATAACAAATTTTTCTGTTTTTTCATTCCACATGGCAACAAGAACCCAAGTCAGAAAAAAAACAAGCATGAAAGGTATGGTAATTTGCCATGTCAGGACATCCGGCAGGAAAATATCCTGGCCAAGCTTTTTGTCCAGGCCACTGGTAACTAAAAATTTAGACGCCAATGAATCGGAAAGGGCGAATGAGACCAGATTCACCATCAGCTTGGTTTGCCCTTCTCCCACACGCCATAATGTACTTGTAGCGCAACCGCCTGCCAGAAGCATCCCGATACCGAAAATAAACCCGCCTATCAAGCTGCCCAGAACAAAAGGATGATAAACACCCATGGACGGTTCCTGAAGATACGACCATTTTATGACGGATGAACCTGCAAAATAAATGATGATACTGATCACAACCGCTTTCACCATTGTAGCCTCACCGGTCATAAACGGATCTCTAAAGGCCCGCACAAAACAAAAGCGTGAGCGATGCATAACCATCCCGATTAAAAAGCCGAAAAAAAGCCATCCGCCCAACTGGGTTTTGTTTAAAAATGCATAAACATAAAAGGCAATGATAACACCCAGGACCACCAGAACTCCAATATACGGCTGGATTTTTTTCCAATCAAAGGACTTGGATTTTTTTTTATCTTTAGGCTCTGAATGCACAGTCTGACCGGGAAGATGCTCCATTTCCCAGAGCAGATAGCGCAGTCCCACCCAAGCACCGGCGAACAGGCCGATCATCATGGCAAATCCGCCTGCCGACATCATGGCTACAGCGGAATAAAAGCCGCCCACATTACATCCCTTGGCCATCGCCGCTCCTGTACCCATAAGTATTCCACCCACCAGACCTTTTACATATTCAAGCTTCGGTGCCGGGTGGATTTTGAACTGGCGCGCCATAAGGGCTGAAACAAAGGCTCCGCTCAAGATGCCGGCATTGGACAGAGAAACCGGGTGCAGCCATGATACCAAAGGACGTTCTTTATATGCTCCTGCTCCGGCCAGATGGAAAACCCAGTCGCCCCAGTTATTATATCCTGCTGCAACTCCCCACGGGCTTTGCCAGAGAAATATCATCAACGCAATGATGGCGAGGAGTATTCCGGCCAGCCATGAGGGCCATTCCTGGTCAAAAACTGCGCTGTAATAATTTTGTAGTTCCGTTTTCATATTCACCCGGTTCTCAATTTATTCCTGATTTTTAACAAATCATTCTCTTTTGCTTACCAACGCAATGTTGCCGACAGATAAGCATTCCATACCTTATCAACAACCGGAAACAACGAATCAAAAGATGTTAACTTGCTGATTTTAACCGGCGCACCCAGTGGATTTCCACTGCCGGAATAGTCATAATCATAGTACTGACCACCTATTTTTACAAAAAATTTGGAACCCACTACCGGCTGGATATAATAGGCTTCATAAACCTGTCCCCGGGTGGCAAGCTTGCTGCCGATAAGCGAATCCTCTGCGCCGGTGAAATTGAACCAGTATTTGGACCCATAGTTATATTCCAGACCCATCTTGGCATCCAGCGGCATTGGGAAAATGGCACCCATATAGATCATGTACCCGTCCTGGCTTTTTAAGTTTCCGTTAGAGCTCAAAAGTCCCTGACCCATGATTTCATAAAATGGATTCTTCGAAATCTGTGATGGATCCGTATGGCTCCATGAACCGGAAAAAAAGACATTGATATTTTTTTCAAACCACTCGTAAAGGTTTGATCTCAACAGCAAAGATGCTGCCTGCCAGTCACCGATATTGCTGGAAGGCTCGAGTCTGCTGATAAAACCCCCGTAATTTTTTTGAAAGTAATACTCATTAACACCATCATTGTTAAGATCATCTTTATAGGCGATAAACGGCATCACCGTCAGACCTGTAAAACCGTCTGTAACGTCCCATGCATAGGCATAATTTAATACTGCGCTGGTGGTATCGTTATCAAAAAGAGTTGCGATAAAACCGGCCATGTGAACATCCTCTATATCCGAAGCACTGCTCAATGAGGCACTGTTGCCATATTCACTTTCAAATCCTACGCCATAACAGAATTTTAAACCAAAACCTGGAATGCTGGTGACATCCTCCAAACCTAAACTCAAAGAAGCACCGTCAAATTGCCAGTTAATAATCGTTGCCAGAGGAGATCCGCCCTCAAGGCTGTTTTCCCTATATTCAAGCGGTGGACCTTCGGTGGAAGGGCGACGACCCATAGACAGGTTGTACGGCACTGATCCCATATTGTTTTTATAGTTAAAATATGCCCGTTCAAGACGAATGGTATCTCCGTGGGGCAGACTTGATGTGTTGCCGTCAAAGGTAACATCTCCAAGGCTCCCATGATTGAAATTGACACCCGTGCTATCGCCATATACCTTGTTTGCTGCCAGACGGCCGGCAAAAGCAAGATTGTCATTAACTTTGGCTTTCATTTCAAGACGGATCCGGTTTGAGAATATGATGTCATTGTCAACATCGTATTTTTCAACAGGCGGAACCATGCCGCCAGCTATCATGCCTGCAATAGCAGATTGAGCCTGGGCGAGTGTTGCACCATTAAAGCCTGTTGGGTAGTTGACGAAAAAACCGTTGGTCAGATTGGATGGGGCCACGCTGAGATCTTTGTAGTGAATGCTTTCGGCCCGGGTTCTCAAATCGATGCCAAATGAGATTTTGTCCGTAGCCGTATGCAGTTCAGCCTTGTTGAGCCTGCTATCCATCTCGGTAATCTGGTCCTTCTTTTCAGACTCTGTTGTCTCCATGGCTTCAATTCTTTTCTGGAGTTCTTCCATTTGCTTGGACATGGTTTGAAGCTGTTCTTTAAGAGTCTGGATTTCGTTTTCAGCGAAAGCTTCAGATACCGGCAACAGAGGCATCATAAAGAGCAGGCTGAAAATTCCAGCAAAAAATCTTATCCTTAATTTTTTTATTTGTTTCATTTTTCCTCCTTTTGAATGTGTAACTGTGTCCTAAATACCCCATTTCATAATTTCAGTGTCCTATAGACCGAAGGGAGATCTCTTTTGTGACTCTTATATCAATTTCGATTTCTCTCTTTGTTCTAAATGATTATACGTAACCGAATTTATAAACTATTATACTAAGCCGCTATAAGACAAATGCATGGTTCTGTGTGTTTTTTGACAAATCAACAGAATATTGCTGAAATCTTTTATCAATTCTGATGAGCTACAAAAGCAATGATTGGACCAAACGAAAAGAAGATGATAATTACATTTATAAATAATTGTAATGTATATAAAAGGATTGTCAATTTATTTTTTTGCATTGTTAAATTATGTTATTATATTAACATGTGTTAGCTTAACATGTTTACAGTTGAACAGAAAGTGTTAACCTGTTTGATTCATTTAAATTCAGATCGGGAGAATTGTTGTGGATATAGCAAAACATTGGGAAACGATCATTGAAACCATACAGGACGGAGTATTGGTAATCGATCCGGAAGGCAATATTATGTCTGCAAACCCTGCGGCTGAGCGTTTGACCGGCTATTCATCCAAAGAGCTGATCGGTAAGTCCTGCCGGATTTTAAACTGTACAGATTGTAAAATTAAAGGAGGAGGACCCGGGGAAGTATGGTGCAAGCTCTTTTTGAAAGGCAAGAGCAAAAACAAGAAATGTTTGATTACACATAAAGATCGCCGAACAGTTCATATTATCAAAAGCGCAACGGTGTTGCATGATAAGGATGGAAAGGTAGTCGGCGCTATAGAAACTCTGACCGATATTTCACAGATGGTACGCCAACAGCAGGAAATTGTATCCTTGAGAAAAACATACCACCTAGACGATGGCTATTACGGGATACTGGGCAAATCCGTTGTAATGCAGAACATGTTCGAACTTATTGATAATGTAGCACAATCGGATGCTCCGGTCATGATTCAGGGACAAAGCGGTACAGGCAAAGAAATGGTGGCCAGGGCAATTCATCAGGCCAGTGCTCGTTGCGATAAACCTTTTGTGAAAGTGAACTGTGCGGCTTTGAATGAAAATCTTCTGGAAAGTGAGCTGTTCGGTCACATTAAAGGTGCATATACCGGAGCCGATCGAACAAGAATCGGGCGTTTCGAGGCTGCCCATGAAGGCACGATCTTTCTGGATGAAATCGGCGATATACCCCTTTCGATTCAGGTAAAGCTTTTACGTGTTCTTGAGGAAAAAGAAATTGAACGGGTTGGTGATCATAATCCCATTTCGGTCAACGTGCGCATCATTACCGCAACAAATAAAAACCTTGAGGAATTGATTACCAATGGACTTTTCCGGGAAGATTTATTTTTTCGCATAAATGTATTTCCGCTCCATTGTCCGACACTGTCGGAACGCATGGAAGATATTCCGTTCATCGTTCAAAGTTTTATAAAGCACAATTCTATTCAGAGCGGCAAAAAAATACTGGGTATCACACCCGAGGTAATGGAGATCTTCTCCTACTATCCCTGGCCGGGAAATGTAAGAGAGCTTAGAAATGCCATCGAATATGCATTTGTGCTTTGCTCCGGTGGAGCAATTGGAAAACAGCATTTGCCGCCAAAAATATTAAAGGTCACAGAAACGTCTTCAAAACCAGCCAACTGCTCCCGGAACGATTCGGGTGAACGTGAAAAATTCTTGAAGGTTCTTCAGCAAGCCGGCGGGAATCAGTCTGAAGCTGCCCGGATTCTGGGCATCAGCCGTGTCACAATTTGGAAACGGATGAAAAAATACGGTATTAACACCGTAACATACTTAAATGAAGAAAAGGCATTATGAATATGGATCTCATCACACCCCAAGATGAGCAAATAATACACCAATGGTCAGTACGACAGACAACACAGGCTCTTCTCAACATTGCCAACAGTGACGGTTCCGCCAGTAAAAAGCTTGCACATTTTTGTGATGAATTTAAAGAACTGGCACCTCAAGTAAAAATCCGCAATGCTAAAGATGATCCGTTTCGAACACCAGCCATCATTATAGGCCGCCATGGGAATATTGCCTATCAAGCTATTCCTGAAGGCAAAGAGCTACCCCCATTTCTTGAAGCTTTAAGTGCCGCTGCAAAAAACGCCGAATCACCCAGCGATAAAATTTCTCCGGCAACCCTAATCGAATTGCCGGCCGAGCTTTCTGTGTTTATCGCTCAACAGTGCCCCCACTGCCCCAATATTGTTTCTCAACTATTGTCTCTTGCCGACGAAAATCCGCCCCTTCGGCTGGCGGTAATCGATGGGTTTCTGTTTGATAAACAGGCCAAAGCGCAGGACATCCGTTCCGTACCCACATTGATCCTGGACAATGAACTTCGCTGGACAGGCCAGATTAATATAAGAGAAGTCATCCGACAGTGCGTACAGCGTGATCCGTCCCAACTCTCCGCTGCTTCTCTGCGGCAAATCATAGAAGCCGGAGAGGCTGCCCGCGTAGCAACCATGATGGGCACTAATAACCAAATCTTTCCGGCTTTCATAAACCTGCTGGTCCACGAGCGCTGGTCGGTTCGCCTGGGCGCCATGGTCACCGTGGAATACCTTGCGGATGAATCCCCCGATCTGGCTGCCCGGCTGATCGCCTTACTCATAAAATGCTTTGCAGGCCTGGATGCGCCTGTCCAGGGGGATATGGTACAGGTGCTGGCGCAACTCAAAAGTAAGGACGTAAAAGAATATCTTGAGAAAATAACATCGGGGAATTATGCAGAATCCGTCAGGGAAGCTGCGGAGGAGGAACTTGAAACCTGGCCAAATGACTAAATCTCATATTACCCGATACTGCTGATGGCCCCCTCAGACACTTCATTGTTAGAGGGAGATTATATTTGTTTGCTTGTGAGCCAGTTTCAAAACGTTTCAGTTTGGTCAATCTCAAGACGGGCGAAAATTGTAACCTCAGGAATACATGGAGTATTTCGAGGATTAAAATTTTCGCCCAATGCAGAGATCGGCCCAAATGGGGCGTTTTGCAATTGGCTCTTGTACTAAACAGACAGGTATGTTATCAGGCCTTTGCCCGGCAGTAAAACTATATTTTTATTGGAGAAAAATGTAAATATGGATACCGTTATCACACGCTTTCCGCCAAGTCCCACAGGCTATCTTCATGTGGGCGGCGCAAGAACCGCATTGTTTAACTGGCTTTATGCGCGTCATATGAAAGGGCGCTTTGTGCTCAGAATAGAAGACACCGATACCCAGCGCTCAACTCAGGCTTCCGTTGATGCAATATTTGAAGCTTTGGAATGGCTTGGAATCGACTGGGATGAAGGTCCATATTTTCAATCAAAACGGTTTGATATCTATCTGGAATATATTGAAAAACTAATTGATTCAGGAAATGCTTACTATTGCACCTGCTCACAGGAAAAACTTGAAGAAATGCGGGCAACTGCTATGGCAAGCGGGAAAAAGCCCAAGTATGACGGCACATGCAGAAATAAAGGTCTGAAAAAAACCGATAATGCCGTTGTCCGCATAAAGGCTCCACTTGACGGAACTACCGTTGTTCACGATGTAATAAAAAACAATATCGTTTTTAACAATACCGAACTCGACGATTTTATTATTTGCAGAAGCGACGGTACGCCCACATATAATCTTGCTGTAGTTGTAGATGACATTACTATGTCCATCAACACAATCATCAGGGGCGATGATCATGTCAACAACACACCAAAGCAGATAATCATATACAATGCCCTCGGACATTCCCTGCCGGTTTTCGGACATGTTCCAATGGTGTTGGGAAGCGATAAAGCACGCCTGAGCAAAAGACACGGGGCTATGTCTGTAACTGAATATAAGGATATGGGATATCTGCCTGATGCTTTTATTAATTATATTGTCAGGCTTGGCTGGTCGTACGGTGACCAGGAATTTTTTACAAGAGATGAACTTATAGAAAAATTTTCGCTGGAAAATATTGGAAGATCTGCAGGGGTTTTTGATATAAACAAACTTCTTGCTTTAAATGCCGATCATATAAAACTATCTGATCCGGTTAAAATCACTAAACATCTTGCTCCTTTTTTAAATAAACTGGGCTTTGAATTCAAAGAAGGGCCATTTATAGAAGGAGTGATAAAAACACTTAATGCCCGAAGCAAAACTTTAAAAGAAATGGCTGAAAACGCAGCATTTTATTTTCAGGATACAATTTCATACCAGGAAGATGCGGCCTCAAAATTTCTGACAGCCGATTCTGTTGAAATATTAAATACCCTTATTGCTTTGCTTGAGGCACTTGAATCGTTTGATGAAAAAAGCATTGAAAATGTTTTTGTTAAGATTATGGAACAAACCGGACTCAAGCTTGGAAAAATCGCTCAGCCGGTTCGCGTGGCTTTAACCGGAAAAACAATCAGCCCCGGAGTCTTTGAAATACTAAATGTTCTTGGAAAAGAAAAATCTATAAACAGGTTAAAAACGGCGGTATCATTTATCGCTGATAAAAAAAGCTGATTTTATCGGGATTGTCGGGAAGAATTGTCTTGACTAACATTTTTTCATTAAATAGTATTAGCACCTTCAAAATGCCATGATTCAGATTCAAGGCAAAAAACTAAATGGGGGATGGTCTAGCGGCAGGACGACGGGTTCTGGCCCCGTTAACCCAGGTTCGAATCCTGGTCCCCCAGCCAGTTAGATTTTTGTAAAGGCACTTCCAAGCAACCGGCATAATATCCATTTTATACCCTTTCAGAATAATCCCCAGGCCATTTATATTTAATTTTTGGGAATTTGCTTCAAATACGAACTTACAATTTTTTTCGAGCCCACACCGCAGGTAATAATGGATCTCATGGCTTCTTCTACTGAAATATCAACATGATGAACATATTCACTTTTAAGATGATATATATACCCGGAGGTAGGGTTTGGAGATGTGGGAACAAAGACAGTATAAGTTCCATCCGGATGAGTGTCGGTTATAAAACCTGTTAATAAAGTGCTGTTCTCATAAACTCTCACAACAACAACTTTTGAAAAGGGAAACTGTTTTCCGATAAACTGCATTACGGTTTCTTTAATGATAGAATATCCCGGCGCAATCTTAAGAATACGTTTTTCAAGGTTGGTGTGTATATATTGTCCCACCTTGGTTTTTACAATAATTCCTACGATGAAACAAGTAATTACAATAAGAACAATTACAAGAGCATCGGCTATAAATTTGCTGAGATGGGATTGTGTTACCACAAGACGAGTAACAGGCAGGATAATATCTGTTACCCAGCCAAATAGCCATTTTGTTACAATTACGAATATAAATATTGGAAGAATAACTGTAATACCACCAATAAGAGATGTTTTAAAAAAGGATTTAAATCTTTCCATGTTTTAGGATCTTTCTTTTTTTGTTTAATGTCATTTACTATGAGCCACTTTCAAAACGTTTCAGTTTGGTCAAGGTCAAGGCGGGTGAAAATTTTAACCGCAGGAATACATGGAGTATTGAGAGGATTAAAATTTTTGCCCAACGCAGAGATCGGCCAAAATGGGACGTTTTGAAACTGGCTCCTATGATTTCTTACATGTATTATAAGGCAGAGGAAGTTTTGCTACAATTATATTTTTTTTATTTTATAACTTAACTTAATATTTTGCACAGATTATTTCTTATAATGTTTTATTACTTGGAGTTTTTACTGTTTAGTCCTAAAATAATCTGTTCCTCCCAGTTGAGAAATCTGTTCGATGACCCAATTTTGGCGTATGGTTAAATATCTTGAAGGCCTGTTCACATGGAGAAGCGCCGGATTAGGAAGAACCGCTGCAAGAAGAGCCGCTTCTGAAAAACTGAGTCTTGAAGGAGGTTTTTTGAAATAAATCTCACTTGCTGCTCCTACCCCGAATATACCGTTTCCAAATTCCGCTGTATTAAGATAAACTTCAATAATTCTTTTTTTTGGCCATATTGTTTCAATAAGTACCGTAAAATACGCCTCAAGACCTTTTCTGACAAAGCTTCGGCCCGGCCATAAAAAAAGATTTTTTGCAACCTGCTGAGAGATTGTGCTTGCACCACGCAAATGCTTGCCTCTTGAGTGCTTCTTCATTGCATCAGAAATAGAATCGAAATCAAAGCCGAAATGTTCCGGAAACATCTGATCTTCTGATGCAATAACAGCTATAACCGCATGCCTGGAAATCTTATTCAACGGGGTCCAATTGTAACGGGTTTTGTAAGTTTTGGAACCTGACCAGACGGAAGCTATGCTTTTTCGGATCATAAAAGCGGATGTCAAAGGCGGAACCCAGCGCAACAAAACAACGGGCACTATTGTTACAACAAGAGTTAAAATAATAACCTTGCGAAAAAAAGAAGCAGCAGATTTAAAAAACTTGTTTTTATTAAACATCACATTCAAAGGAACTATCCAAAAATATTTTCATATTTATCCCAGCTTCAGTATTCTTAATAATAAAATCGCCGTAGTTTAATGCGGGGGGCACGGTAAAGCAACTATATATTTAACCATCTATGTTTACAATGAATTTAGGCATATAAAATTTCTTGCATTAAAGTTTCTGTGGCAAAACGTTTTGGCCATGTGCGGTTGTCAACCCAAAGATTCGGTTTCAAATACAAGTTATCGGAAAATTAAAAAAGTAAGTCATTTTTAACTACCTTCTACTGTCTTTTCACAAACATCCCATACTATAAATGACCGATATAAAAAAGTATGATATAAATAAAAGAGGCGTTCATTTTGTAAGTAATAAAAAGCCGGAAAAGCGGTTGAGAGCAACTGGATAGTTGCATGGACTCGCCCAAGAAATAATAAAGGAGACATTACATGAAATACTCAACCTTATTCCAAAAATTCCTTCTCACATGCCTCATTCTTTGCGGTATGTTCCTTTCGTGCAGTTCGGACAGGCAGACAGGAGACACCCAGAAAACAGGCCCGATGCCGATCAATGTCTATTCAGCTGAAAAAGGAGACTATATAATGAGCGAAGCTGTGATTAAAGCCGATGAAGAATGGAAAAAACTGCTGACATCTGAGCAGTACCATATCATGAGGGAAAAGGGGACCGAACGTGCCTTTAGCGGAAAATACGATCACTTTTACGAGCATGGCATATACAGTTGCGCAGCCTGCGGTCTTAATCTTTACAAATCGGAAGACAAGTTCGATTCGGGAACTGGCTGGCCGAGTTTCACAACCCCGATCGCACCGGAGAACATCATCAAAAGACCTGACAAAAGCCTGTTCACTACCCGTACAGAAATACTCTGCCGCCGATGTGGCAGCCACCTGGGACACGTTTTTAACGATGGCCCAAAACCCACAGGGCTTCGCTACTGCATGAATTCGGTGGCCCTGCAATTTGCTGCAACAGGAAAATAATCTTGTACTCAGGGAGGATATACAATGAAAGCATTCATTATCGCGATAACGGCACTGCCGCTCATATTCTTTGCGGTCGGTTCGGGTATGGCTGCAGATAATCTTGAAAAAGCAACCTTTGCAGGCGGATGTTTCTGGTGTATGGAGCACCCTTTCGACCAGCTTCCGGGGGTGGTTTCGGTAACACCGGGTTACACAGGGGGGCATAAAAAACACCCGGCTTACGAGGAGGTCTCGGCAGGAGGAACCGGGCACGCCGAATCGATCCAAATCGCCTATGATCCGGCGAAAGTATCCTATGAGAAGCTGCTGGACGTCTTTTGGCACAACATTGACCCGACAGCTAAAGACCGGCAGTTCTGTGATGTGGGGAACCAGTACCGAAGCGCCATCTTTTATCATACTGAAGAACAGCAAAGGCTGGCGCAGCAATCAAAGGAAATGCTCGAAAAGAACAAATCATTCAAAGGTCACATTGAGACAGAGATTGTACAGGCTGGGGAGTTCTATCCTGCCGAAGATTATCACCAACACTATTACAAAAAAAATCCGATCCGTTACAAATTCTACCGTTACAGGTGTGGTCGCGATCAGCGACTCAAGGAGCTGTGGGGTTCAGAATCACCTTGACGATTTCCGGTTTTGAAAACAAACGCATTGGGGGACCCCAGAAAGCTGCCCCGCAGGTAGTATAAAGATATGAGGAATCCCTTTTATAAAGGCCAAAGGGATATTTAAACAAAATTTGAATCAGTAGGTCCATGGGCGGGAGCTGCCCTGCATGCGTGTGCCCGGAAAGCTGCAAATCCGCACCCATGCCCCGGGCGATGTCGAAAACATCCGGCTGATGCGAAAGAAGAATTACCGGATTTCTGAAATCAACTTTTTTAAAGGCGTTCGAAAGACTTTCTTGTAAAGAAATATTTACAAATCTCTTTGCTGCTTGAGCATCATCAATACCGGCAAGTTCAATAGCGTCTGCAATTAAAACTTTTGTATTTCTCAGAACCTTGATATCCGAATTTGCCGCTATTTTCATAAAGAGCGGAATTCCGGCATAAAATTCGTGGTTTCCGGTAACCGCATAAACGCCGTACTTTGCCTTTAAACACTTCAGGATTTTACAGAAATCATTCAGCCTGCAAATATCGGAGTCGATCAAATCGCCGGTAATGACTATAAGATCAGGTTTTAAGGCGAGTGTTTGCTCAACAAGATTCTTAAGCCGGCGTTCTGATTTTGAGAGGTCTAAATGAAGATCCGACAACTGAACAATAGTAAATCCGCTCAGGGCGGGCGGCAGTTTCGGGAGGGGGATATTTATCTCTTTGACAACAGGCCTTCCGGCCTGGTTGTACAAGC
Source organism: Pseudomonadota bacterium (assembly GCA_018901125.1). Taxonomy (GTDB): domain Bacteria; phylum Desulfobacterota; class Desulfobacteria; order Desulfobacterales; family RPRI01; genus RPRI01. The sequence continues at coordinate 22,753 of JAHIFE010000063.1, forward strand.
AATAGCCTGATATCAATACTATCAATACCAGTGCACTGATGGTTGTATAGTATCTGAAGTTTTTTCCCCTTATAAATATCCGTAAAACGTCTACGATTGCAAATATGGTAATAGCGATTGAGGTTACACCAAGCCAGGCAAAGCTTAAAAGCAAAATATGGCTTATCCACTCTGAATCAGAATGCCGGTTCAGTATTTCAGACGGAATAAAAGAAAGGGTTGCTATCAGAAAGAACAGCAGCAGATTTTTTGAGGCACCGTTTGAAAGGTTCAAACCACCCACGATATGGCTGTAAACATAGTAGTTTAACGCTATATATATAATGGAAAAAACCAGTATAAAAAGTATCAAATATCAGTCTCCTGGTATCAGGCAAGCTTTATTAATCGGGTTGAAAGAAGAACGCTACCGTTTGATATTGTTATTTTTTAGACTGTATCTGTCAACAGTTAATTTTTGCACTTCATATTTTCTAGCAGTAGCAGTGCCCGGTTAAAAAAACGGGCAATATCACAGATTATTTACAGCAAAACTAAAGATATTATTATTTGCAACCGATATTAATAAAAACAGATTAATGATAGTTAGTCAAATTGATAAAGCAAATATCAATTTGACTGTTCCTTGATTTATTGTGGAGATAAAAATGCTACGGCAATTTCGATCTTATTCAATCAGGCGCAAACTCATGAGCATCATGCTTTTAACAAGCGGAGTTGTACTTATGAGCACATCGCTGGCATTTTTTATCAATGATGTTACATCATTCCACCGCGGAATGATTAATCAGCAAAAGATCCTGGCCAATCTTATCGGCATAAATACCGCTGCTGCCGTTATGTTTAAGGATAATAAGGCCGGGGCAGTTACCCTGCAAGGACTTTCTTCCAATCCCCATATCAAAACCGCATACATTATTCTAAACAATGGGGAGGTGTTTGCTTCCTATATGCAGAAAGATTTGAAGCCCGGCGATGTTGATCTGCAGATTAAATACGAACGGGGCATTCCACGTGTCCGTATGTCGGACATTTCACTACTTGCTTCCGGGGAAAATTCTCTCCGGCGTTTTTGGAACAACATATCCATTGTTAATCCTTTTTGGATGGATGGTGAACACATCAGCACTATCGTTATAGGCTCAGACAACGGTGAGCTGATTGCCCGCCTCATCCGCTCACTTATCTGGTTTTTAGTGATCATAGTTACTGCCTTTATCTCTGCCTACTTCATTTCTCTAAAATTACAGAGATATATCTCCGAACCGATCCTGCATCTTGCAAAAATTATGAACACTGTATCTGTCGAAAAAAGTTTCTCAATTCGAGCTGTCAAGACAACTGAGGATGAGATCGGCGACCTCATTTCGGGGTTTAATGGAATGCTTACCCAGATTGAAATGAAGGATAACGAACTCAAAATGCATAGCGAGCAGTTGGAATTTACAGTAAACCAGCGCACAGAGGAGCTTTCGCAGGCTAACAAGGAGATGGAATCTGCTATTGTCAAGCTTCGTGAAGCAAAAGAGGCTGCGGAAGCAGCGAGTCGTGCCAAATCGCAGTTTCTGGCAAACATGAGCCATGAAATCCGCACACCCATGAACGGTATGATGGGGATGGTTGAGCTGCTTCTCAATACTGACATGTCTGCCAAACAGCGGCACTTCGCAAAAACAGCCCGTCAGTCCGGTGATATGCTGCTTTCAGTTATTAACGATATCCTGGATTTTTCCAAGATCGAGGCGGGCAAACTGGATCTTGAACTTACAGCCTTTTCTTTGCCGGAAGTGATAGAGGAGACAGCTGAGCTCTTTGCCGGAAATGCCCAGAGTAAAGGCCTGGAACTGACCTGCCATATCAATGCAGGAGTCCCTGCCTGGGTGAGGGGTGATTTTAACCGCCTCCAGCAGGTCCTGACCAACCTGGTGAGTAATGCCGTCAAGTTCACCGAACATGGAGGAATTGACATCATGGTTACGATGGCAGAAGAAAATGATGCAACAGTTCTGGTGCGATTCGAAGTACGGGACACCGGAATTGGTATATCACCGGAGGCCCAGGCCCGGATTTTTGAAGACTTCACTCAGGCCGACGGATCGATGACACGAAAGTTTGGCGGCACAGGACTGGGACTTACGATCGCTAAACAGCTGGTTTCCCTCATGGGCGGCGAAATTGGAGTTATAAGCACACCGGGCATCGGGGCATCCTTCCGGTTCACAGTCCGGTTACAGAAAGAAACAAGACCCGTCACTACCGCAGACAACCTCTTGCGAGGACTGCGCGTGCTGGCTGTGGATGATAATGAAATAAACCTGCGCATACTGGAAGAACAGACTGTTTCCTGGGGGATGGTCTGCCATAAGGCGTCCAATGGCATACAGGCGATGGAAATGCTCCGGGCAGCAGGCAGAAATAATTCCTATAACCTTGCCATCATTGACATGATGATGCCGAAAATGAGCGGCATAGAACTGGCCCGGAATATATATGAGGATCCTGCCATTCCCTTCACGCGGATAATGCTGCTGACCTCGGTCAATCATGAGATAGGCCAGGAAGAAGCGAAGCAATTGGGTGTTACTTCGTTACTGAATAAACCCATACGGCAATCACGACTCTACAAAAGTATAGTAGATTTATTGCAGGGAGAGGAACAAACGGCTCCTTACTCTATTCCTGAGGCGCAACATCCTGAAGAACAACGAAAACTCCGCATTCTTGTCGCAGAAGACAATCCCGTAAACCAACAAGTCATTCAGGCTGCCCTTGAATTGTTTAACTACGAGGTTGACATGACATGCAACGGCCAGGAGGCTCTCACAGCATGGTTAGAACATCGGCATAAGTTGATTTTCATGGATGGGCAGATGCCCGTAATGGATGGCTATGAAACGACCGTCCGCATCCGAAAAACGGAGTCCTCCTGTGCATGCAGCTCCACACCACGTACCATTATTATTGCCCTGACCGGCCATGCAATAAAAGGAGACCGGGAAAAATTTCTCGCGGCCGGTATGGATGATTATATGTCAAAACCCTTTACAATCTCCTGCTTAAAGTCAATGCTGGAGCGATGGCTTCCGGCTTCGGCTTCGCTCAGTAAACGACAAGCCGGAGTTGTCTGTCCGGACAGGCAAGTCGGGGATACTCACCCATCTGCTTCCGAGAGCAAACCCTTGATTGACATGAGCTTTCTCAACAATATAAAAAGTCTGCAGCGTCCCGGACGCCCAAATTTGCTCCGCAAGGTGATCGAGGAGTACGTTTCTTTCGCCCCAGGTCTCATGACTGACATCCGCCGCGGGATAGTGGAAAAAGACACGGCTGTCCTGATAAATGCCGCCCATTCTCTAAAGTCGAGCAGTGCGAATGTTGGGGCATCATCGCTCGCCGCACTCTGCCGGCAGATCGAAGCAATGGGCCACGCCCATGTTACCGAGGGTGCAGATTCCGTGTTCCAGCAGATCGAATTACTCTATCCCCAAGTCTATCAAACTCTTGCAGAAATTCAACAAGAAGAAAGAGGCTGACAATGGAGAGCACCTATTTTTCGAACAGAAGCGAAAACATCAATAATCAAACCACAGGTCAGAATGAAATTAAACAGGTTCTTGTTGTAGATGACGACACCACAATACGCTTACTTGCCCGTGAAACTCTGGAAGAAGCGGGTTTTATCGTCACAGAAGCCGCGGATGGAGCACAGGGCTTTGCCGTTTTCGAATCGGTAAAGCCACAAGTTGTTCTCTTAGATGTCATGCTGCCTGGAATGGACGGATTCACCGTTTGCAAGAAGATTCGCAACCATCCTGACGGCAGTAATATTGCCATTCTTATGATGACCGGACTTGAAGGCATAAATTCAATTCAGCACGCGTACGAGGCCGGTGCCACGGACTTTATCACCAAACCCATCAACTGGCAGATTCTTGGATACCGGACCAATTATATGTACCGGGCCAATCAGGCCTTCACAGACCTGAGAAAGAGTGAAGCTCAGATCCGCTCTCTGGCGCTGTATGACAACCTGACGGGACTGCCAAACAGAATACTCTTCCGCGATCACCTGGAACAGGCGATCCGACAGGCAACCCGCCAGAACAATAATGTTGCGGTCATGTTCATTGATCTCGATCAGTTTAAAGATATCAACGACAGCTTAGGTCACAATGCCGGCGACAAACTTCTGCGGGAGGTTGGCCAAAGACTGCTTTCTGTGACCCGGTCCAGCGACACTGTTTCCCGATTGGGCGGTGACGAGTTTACCCTCGTTCTCCAGAATACTCCTTCGCTTGATATCATTTGCTCATTGGCACAAAAAATAATGGATACTTTTTCCGAACCCTTTGTGCTTGAGTCAAAGGAAATATTTGTCACCGCCAGTATCGGTGTCGCTGTTTATCCAGGCGATGCTGAAAAAGCCGATGATCTGCTCAAACATGCCGATATGGCAATGTCCTTTGCCAAAGAGCAGGGTAAAAACAACTATAAACTGTTTTCGCCGGATATGCAGATCAAGGCAGATACCCGTCTTAGCATGCAAAACGAGATACGCCTGGCCATGGAACGTAATGAATTCTTCCTGCACTATCAGCCGAAATTCAATACCATGAGTGGAGAGTTGACAGGGATGGAAGCTCTGATACGGTGGAACCATCCGGAAAAGGGAGTCATTTTTCCAAACACTTTTATTTCTATTGCCGAGAATACAGGGCTGATTGTCCCTCTGGGAGAATGGGTCATGCTGGAGGCCTGTCGCCAGAATATGGCATGGCAAGCCTTGGGATATGAGCCCATACAAATCGCCGTAAATTTTTCCGCTATTCAGTTCAAACGGAGTAATCTTTTGGCCACTATTCAGCGGGTACTTAAGAATACGGGAATGGCTCCCTATTTTCTACAGATAGAACTTACGGAAAGTTCCCTGATGGAGCAGAGTGAAACCATAGAAACTCTGAGAAGGAAGGAGCAACCCATACGTTTAGCAGCGCCATCCTCGCAGAAAGCAGAAGAGGGCGGCTCCATCATCAATACTCTTGATATATTACAGAAAATGGGTGTATCGATTGCCCTGGATGATTTCGGTACTGGTTATTCATCACTGAGCTATTTACGATATTTTCCCATAGATGTGATAAAAATAGATCGCAGTTTTGTCTGGGCAATCAATGCCTTGCATGGCAGTGAAATAATCTCAGCCATTATTGAAATGTCAAAAAAATTGCACTTGCAGGTAACAGCTGAAGGTGTGGAAACCGAATATCAGAAAACATATCTCATAAACCGGGGGTGTAACGAGTTGCAGGGATTTCTTACTGGCAAGCCTGCGTCCGCTAAAGACTGTTTGAAATATTTTACAAAACAGCAAAAAACAGTCGTTAACGAATGATATCAAGGCCCGGTAATGATTATACCCAATTATCTTGTTATCCGAAAACACAAAAGGATGCATGTTTATTAGCAATGTTATAAGCTATTCATTATTCGATACTTCCACTTTATAGATTTCAACTTTCTTTTCTTTTCCTTTGAGATACTGTGCGGGGAGTTTTGTCAATCCAATAAGCTCCGTTATCTTCGCCATTTCAGTGTTGATGGCACGGAAGACCGGACCACTGATCAAAATCTGGTTCGAACTGGCAATCGATTGAATCCGTTGGGCTACATTCACCGCATCACCGATAACCGTGTAATTCATGTGATCTTCTGACCCTATATACCCTGCAACAACTTCTCCTGAATTAATGCCTACTGTCAGGGTAAACACCGGCCATCCCTTGTCACGGTTTTCTTCATTGAATTGCTTCAGGGCCTTTAGCATATCAATGGCGGCTTGAACCGCCAGACAGGAATCATCTTCCCGGGAAAGCGGGGCACCGAATACTGCCAGCATGCCGTCTCCCATCAGTTTATCCAGGGTTCCGTGGTGCCGGAAAATGATCGGGGTCATGCGGGAAAAATATGAATTGAGAATCTCAACTACCGTTACATGGTCTATCTTTTCAGACAATGAAGTAAAGCCCTGAAGATCGGCGAAAAGAATCGTAACATACTTTCTTTCGCCGCCAAGTCGAAGATTTTCTTTGGTATCTATAATTTTTTCCCTGACCGTGGCGGAAAAAAACCGGCTGAGATTGAGACGTTGCTTTTCTTCCTGAATCATCTGGTTGTAAAGCCTGGAAAGAATAATGCCTGTTGCAATGTCATCGCCAACCAAGTTTAAAAAGCGAATCATATTCGGATCAAACCCGCCTACTTCCCCTTGCCGAAGCCTGAGAACCCCAATACAATTCTTATTATGCAGAATCGGCAGACAAAGTATGGCCCCGCCTGCATCACCCGATTCGGGCATCCCCTGAACCGGGTGGCCTGTTAAAACGACAGGCTCTTTTTTTATGAACGCTTGCTTGGTTGCATCTGCTTCAATGGCCTGCCCGCTTTCGGACGTTGTTTCCGTCCCCACCGTGGCGACAGTTTCAAGCACCTGATTTCCCTGGTCGAACAGCACAAGAGTGATATTTTCGAAAGGCAGGCTATGCTTTAGAACATCAAGCTGATTTTCCCAAAAAACCCGGGTATCCAGATCGTTAATTAAGCGCAGCGTTTCCCCGAGTTCCTTTAAGATGGACAACTCCTTTATTTTGGCTTCATATCCCGCTTGTATTTTAGCAACCTGCTGTTTATAGACGTCTCGCTCCCGAATCATCTGCGAAAGATTTTCCATTGTTTCCTTATCTGCCGCCATGCATAAAATCTCCCTATCCCAATGAAAAAAGTTCCTGGTTATCTTCCAAAATTTTTACGATTTCCTGCGCCATGGTTTCAAGCACCTCGTTGTTAAGCACTTTGAAAATCCGTTTCAGTACGGAAAACTGTCCAAAGGTCAAAGAAGCAGATGGCGGTGAGGATATCCCGGATTCGGTCACTTTATAATAGAGATAATCGGAAAGGCCGATAACAGCTGACAAACAAGAGGTGTCAAATGCAGCGTCCTGCTGGTGATGGTGATGGCAGGCAATGGCCTGGGATAGACTTTCCGGAAGGTTCCACCGGTTTGCGATAAATTTGCCGATCATCGCATGGTTTAACTCATACCTTTCTTCTTCCATCTCATATATGGGAATCTTATACTTTATGGCAGTGCGGTAAGCGGAATTGTATAGTTCCGGGAAATGCTCCATTAAAAATATTTTACCTGTATCGTGAATCAGGCCTGCGGTAAAAACACCAGCGCCTTTTATCCCTGGAAGCCCAAGACACAAGTGCTCGGCAATGATGGCTGTAGCAATGGAATGGTGCCACAGGGCATTGGGATTCGCCAGGCCTTCAAAACTAATATTCTGGAAGGTTTTGGCAGCGGATAATCCGAAAGATAGATTTTTAATCTCATCCGTCCCGAGTATCATAACCGATTCCTTTACCGTATCAATTTTCCGGGAAACCCCATAGAAAGCTGAATTAACGATCTTCAACAGTTTTAAAGTCAAGGAGGCATCTGTTTCAATAACCTTGACCAGAGCATTTATCGTCGCGTCGGGATCAGCAAGAATGTTAAACAGCTTCAAAGCCACGACGGGCAAAACCGGTAGCGCCTCAACGTTATTGAGTCTGGCTGCAATGTTTGCGGCGTTTTGCTTTCTTTCTTCCAGCCCCTCTTCTATAATCATGGAATAAATAATTTCCTCAAGATGCTTTTCCAGTCCTTTATCGGAAACCACCCAGGGATTTGAGTTCATGATCTCTTCAATATCCGGTGCCAGTTTGTAGTCAAAGGGAAGGCGATTTAAAAAGTCCCGTTGCTCCTTTTTGGTCAGGTTACTGAGCCCATGCCACAGGGCTTTGGCATCCAGTGAGAGCAGCCGCTGAAACAACCGCCCCCTTGCCCGGGTGAAATAGAGTTGTATTGTTCCGATTCGTTGCCGGTCGCGGGCGCGTTCCGAAGCACTGGTCACAGTTTTGGATGAAGCAGCGCGAATCTCAAGGGAATCGGCAGCGCCATTCTCATAAGCTAAAGGCCGTGCCCGCTGAAATAAATTGGAAATCGACCGCCCCTCGTCCGGGAAAAGGGAGAAACCGATCTTGATATTCGACGACTCAGGAAGTGACTCGTGGATAGCCTGCTTGATCTTGTTTTGAACCAGCAAAGCTCCTTTGTGGTCCGTGGTAAAACCAAGCAAGAGCAGCTGGTCCTCATCGATTCCGATTACGGTGTCGCTCTCACGAAAATATGTGGCAAACTCTTCCTGGAAACCGCCCAGCATGGATGGTAAAATAGTATCGGGATGATCCGCCGATAGTTGTATCCAAAAGAAGGCCAGAGAGGTTCTGCCTCTGAGGGCTTTGCTGAGTTCTTTTTTAAGCATTATAAAATGCTTCTTCATCAGGCGGTAATGTCCGTTTGAATCGGTTACCACGGTTTCAATTTCGGTAATACATCCCAATTCATCAAGGCTTGCCTGGAGCATTTCCCCTTCATTCAAACTTGAAACCTCACAAACGATTCGAGGCAAATCAGACAATAAACGTTTGATTTTCTGCTTCGGCAATAAATTCCCACGGCTAAAAAACGAAACAATCTTAGCCATGTTGGCATTTTTAGCAATTCTGTAAAGAACGATTTGAAGGCTTTCTTCCTTCATTGTATCTGAATCCTTGTTAACATAGCCAATTGTATTCCATTAAATTAATTTAAAATGTATATAATATATCAAAAGAAATTTTTGCAATAATATTTTTATAATATCTTTAATTGGTTTAATCAGCAGGCTAATTTTGCAAGAATCAAACTTATTACTTTTTGTTTTGCCCAAAGAGACAGCTTTCATGTATAATACATGTACAAAAACAAGCAGGATTGTATTTCGATACATTCTATTCCAATAGCAATATCGTCCGGAAATGCGAAAACGATTATAAAGAGCCACTTTCAAAACGTTTCAGTTTGGTCAAGGTCAAGGCGGATGAAAATTTTAACCGCAGGAATACATGGAGTATTTCGAGGATTAAAATTTTCATCCAACGCAGAGATCGGCCAAAATGGGACGTTTTGAAACTGGC
>JAHIFE010000064.1 GCA_018901125.1 Pseudomonadota bacterium
CAAGGCGGATGAAAATTTTAACCGCAGGAATACATAGAGTATTTCGAGGATTATAATTTTCGCCCAACGCAGAGATCGGCCAAAATGGGACGTTTTGAAACTGGCTCGATATAATGCTTATTGATGCAACAAAAGCCAAACCCCGTAAGAAATCAAAATCTTCTTACGGGGTTTGGCTGATCCATCAGTTATGCATTATGGAATATTACATAAGCACAAAACATAACGTTGTACTTTTAAAATTGGTGGAGCTGAGGGGGATCGAACCCCTGGCCTCATGACTGCCAGTCATGCGCTCTCCCAGCTGAGCTACAGCCCCAGTTGTTAACTGGCCAAGTAACAAAAAGCATTAAAAGAGTCAACATTAAATTGACGTCTTCGTTACAATCCCGTTCGTATTCAACGGTCCTGAAAGAATATAAAGCTTTTTTCAAAGGGATATGGCAATAAATAGCAGAATGTTGGGGCTTTTTGCTTACAGGCAATAAACAAATATTTTTGTTGCAATCTTAGCAGCTGTAAATTCTGACAAATTAAAGCCTTCTATCTTGGCGAGCTCATTAATATCCGCTGCAATTACCTTTCTTTTCCTTCCGACCGTTTTTATAAGCTTAACAAGCTGCCTGTATGAAAGGCCTCCCGGTTCAGGAGTTCCGGTTCCGGGCATAATTGAAGGATCTAGCCCATCAAGATCAATTGTCATATATATTTTTTCAGGAAGAGTCTCTACAACTTTATCTATCCACGAATCATTCGAAGAAACAATTTTATGGGCGTAAAAGGGCTTTAATTTTTTTTTCTTAACATATTCGGATTCTTCCGAAGAAAAGGATCTTATTCCAACTTGTGTAACCGGTATCCTTATATCATCCATAACTCTTCGCATCACACAGGCATGATTATATTTACTTCCATTCCAGCTATCCCTTAAATCAAGATGAGCATCTACCTGCAACACACCAATATCAGGATAAATTTTGGCTGCCGCCATGATAGGACCGATTGAAATTGCGTGGTCTCCGCCAAGCGATAAAAGGAACTTGTCTTTTTCAAGAACATCTTTGGCGGCCTTTTTCATTTCTCGGACAGCTTTTTCCGGATCATTTGAGGGCAGAAGTGGTTTAAGTGTATGAATACCTATATCTTCCCAATTGACCAATGTTTCTTCGTCCAGGCTTTCAAGTTGCATGGATGCACTCATTATATGATATGGCCCATCTTTACTACCTGTGCCATATGAGGGTGCATTCTCATAGCATAGCGGTAATACAACTATTCTTGACTTCTCAAGATCTCTTGGCGCAACTTCATTGCTGCCAAAATATATATGTTTTTTTCTTTTCATGAAAACCGCATTCAGCAAAATAATCTTTGAATTATGTAATATTAAAAAATTTGGCTGTATTCTGGAGTTTGAAGAAAGGCCGTTAATTTAAACCTTTGGCTTTACTAGCCAAAGGTTTAAAACGGTAGAGATTTATTTTACAAAGATGGCCGCTGCAACTACTGTTGTCCAGAGGTTCCCCTCAGCCCCCAAACACCCCTGGCTTGTGTGCTGAGATTTTACTATCTTTCCACTCATCCTGTAAACTTCGCGCCGTTCATCATAGTCTTTATTCGGATCAAATTCTATGCCCAGCGTATTTGCAAGCATTGATGCGGCAAGATCTTCGGCATATTCGCCGGCTTCAGTTTCAGTCTGGCCGAATCCGTGATGTTCCGAAAGATATCCGTAACGTCCAGGTTCGGCGGGCAAAGCAAGACCGATGCTTGCAACAACTCTTCGGCCAGGCTCATTAATTTGCTCGCGTGCCATAACACAGTATGTTACTTCCCCCGCTTCAAGCTTTGAAATTCCTTTTTCTATATCTATTATCTTGCAGCGTGGCGGAAATATTGATGAAACTGTGACTATGTTAAGGTGCGCAATGCGTGCATCTCGGAGAGCATTTTCAAAGGAAGACAGTTTTTCCTTTGCTACTCCATATCCTTTGGTGAAAAACATATACCTTGGTACATACATGTTTTGTCCCCCCATTCTTGTTTATTTGAACCACATAATACATTATACAAGTCCATCAATAATTATGAACTCGTAACATACCAATCCGGGTTATAAAATTCCGGCTTATAACTTAGCGACCGCAAAACCGAATTGCTTGTTATAAGAAACTTGCTTTTTTACATATCATTGAATGCATAATCAAGAAAAAAATGCATTATAAAAATAAAAGTCACTTTTCCTCCTTGATAGTTCTAATAATATCTTTATATAAAAACCCTTATGATAATTCGTGACATACTTCTCTGATCAGCTTTCCTATTTCCAGTTTTTGCGGACACTTCTGTTCAGCAATGGAAAAATCATGATTTGCAATTTTTGTCCTTTCCCAAAGAGGTATTGTTTCAAAAAGCTCTTTTGCCATTACCGGCTCCTTATAATTTCTTGAATACATAAGACAGCGCATAAGATTTCCTATAGGAACCGCTCCATAAACTGCGGATTCGCATATCCGGGTGCAACCGGCGCAGTAAGTACAAGCCGTTTCTTTAGCATATTTTCTTAAAAGATCCATTTCAACAGATGAAAGTCTGGTCTTGTCTATGGCGGCAGCAATATTTGACATCAAGATAGTGATACTAGGCATTTGAGAACAAACACTTGTTATATAATGATTTTCCCAAACAGCTTTTAACTTTGCCTGTTTATCTGTGTACCCGCTTTTTATAAATCTTCCGGCCATTTCAAGCTCTGTTTCGGAACTTGTGTTAACTTGCCCACCGCCTTGAGTTTTCATGGCGGTTAAGCCTATTCCGGCTTTCACACAGGCATCTACCGCTCTTTTCATATTATCCGACTGCATAATTCTGAAATTATAAGACATCATTATTCCATCTATCCACCCCAGACGTGCAGCAGCCATCATATTTTCTTCCATGTTGCTGTGAGTACTGAAACCGAAAAAGCGAATCTTTTTTTCCGCCTTTGCCTTCTCGACCCATTTTTTTGTATTATCATCGATTTCATCTATTCTTTTTAAACCATGAATAAAATACATATCAACATAAGAGGTTTTCATTCTTTCAAGAGACTGGTTCAAAAGGCTTGTCATTCCGTCAGGAGTCCTTTTGTCCGATTTTGTTACAAGAAAAATCTTTTTTCTTTCTTCAGGATATTTCTCAAAATACTTACCTATCCCCTTTTCGCTGTTCCCTCCTTCATAGCAATCTGCAGTATCCCAGTAGGTTACTCCCCATTTAATGGCCTGCTTTAAAAGGAGCTGATTCGATGGTATATCAAACATCCCGCCAAGTCCTAAGATAGAGACATTATCGCCTGTTTTGCCGAATGGGCGCTTTGCTACCATATCTTCGCCGGTATTTTGTGCTGCTTTATCCGACATTTTCCCAAGTGAATCGGAAGACGACAGCATTGTTCCTAATCCAGCAATTGACGCACTTCTCAAAAAATCTCTTCGCGAAAAGCTTTGTTTATTCTTCATTATATACCTCCTCTATATAACAAACTGATGGCCGCCAACCTGTTTCTTGATTCATTATCGGAAGTTACTCTTATTGCTCGTTTTGTTCTAACAGGGCATTCATGTTCACAAACTCCACAACCTATGCAGCGCACAGGATCTATATAAGGCTTTTGCAGGCGAATATAAATTTCGCCGGTATTTCCATTTACAGGTTTAGTCTCCCACGGAACAGCCGGTGATATTGTAAGTGTTTTTTCCGAATTTTTTATGATAGACCGCATCTTATCATCTTTACCCTGTACTTTGAAGAAATAATCTCCTGTAGAAAAAAATCCGGGTTTGAATACAGCGTTTTCGAGCTCAAAAGTAACTGAATCGGAATTTGATACTGTAAGCCGTCCACCAATGGCGGCAAAAGTCTCTTTTGTCAAAATTGCTTTCGGGCTTACAGGGCAATTTTCCTGGCAAACTATGCAGGGCTTTTCCATAGCCCAGGGAAGGCAGCGGCCAACATCGACAAAAGCGGTTCCGATCCTGACAGGTCCCTTTGGAGTGAATTTGTTTTTCCCGGTCTTCTCGTCAAAACTTAACGGGCGTATGGCCGATGTCGGGCATATATGGCCACATGCTACACAATTCAGCTGGCAACCGCTGGTCCCGGTTGTAAAATCAAGCACGGGGCTTAAAAACCCTTCGATTCCAGCTTCGGCCATTGCAGGCTGAATTACATTAGTGGGGCATATTTTCATGCACTGTCCGCATTTTATACAGCGTGCAAGAAAACCGGTTTCTTCCAAAGCTCCGGGAGGTCTTATCAATTCAGGACTTTTGGCTTTAAGTATATTGCCGTTTAAGCGTATCATAGGAATAGTAATAATTCCCGACACAACAGAAGTTACCAGTCTTCTTTTTGTAAAATCAGGAGATGTTATTTCTCCTGAGGCGGATGCAGATGTTTTATATCCTACCAGATCATGCGGGCACACATGAAGGCAGTTCATGCACAGCACACACTCGCTTGTTCGTATTTTGGAAGATGGTTTGCATGCGCCTTCGCAGTTGTTTTCGCATAACAGACAATCCGGACATTTATCTTCTGTTTTTCCGATTCGCCAGATTGCATAATGGCCAAACAATCCAAAAAGAGCGCCAAGCGGGCAGATGAACCTGCAATAAAATCTTGGAATGTATAAATTCATAAAAACCGTTGTAAAAAAAATAGCTCCGATAATAAATGTCCCATGATAAAACCGCATGCTGTGTGAAAGCTTAAAAAAAGAACCGTCCATAAGCGGTATTAAAATAAGATTTACCGATCTATAAAAAAGTGGGATTGGATCCAATAGACCCGTTTGCAGCGAAGAAGACATAATACGGCTTGTTTGGGGGAGCATTGATAAAAGCGTTAAAAATACAGATGCGGCAATAACGGAAATTATAACATTTTTTGGTTTTGAAACGATTTTAAAAAAGGAAAGAATGATTAAAAAAAAGATGAACACCGCCATGAAACCCCAGAACATGACAGGCTGGTTTTTGGAAAAGCCGGAAAGAAAGATAACAAGGTCCGACAGAGCGGCGCTTAAAAGAAATATAAGAACAATATATTTTAAGTTCTGAGCGCTTCTGTACTGGTTATCTTCAGCCTTTTTGGCAGGCGGTTTCTTTCTATTTGCAATATATCCGGTAAACTGATGAAGAGTTCCGAAAGGGCACAGCCAACCGCAGAAAAACCGTCCTATAATAATAGTGATAATAATTGTGGCAAGGCCCCATATAAGACCGGAATGTATGGAATGTGTTGCAAGAAGAGTTCCTATTCCCGAAAGCGGGTCAAGCTGTATAATCCAGTTCACCGGCCAGCCACGAAGCTGCCACCACTCAATTCCCGGGGCAGTTACAAGGCAGAACCATATTGTGATAATAAAAAAGAAGCCCTGGCTTATTCGTCTTACGGTTGTGATTTTCATCTGGCGTAAATGCTTTTAATATGAAATATGGCAGTTTGTGAACTTAGCGCTATGTAAGGTTAATTTTGCAAATATATTTCAATGCAATATAAGATAAATTACACAAAATATCATACAAAATCAATACCTTTTTTTTGTTTTTCCGGTTGTTTGCATTGAATAGTCTTTGCGGCAATGGATTGCTGCGCTATACATGTTTTAGTCTTGACTTAAAACACTAAAATCCTTATTCAATAGTGCAAAAGCAGGTGCTTATCATTTAAATCAACAGGAGAAACATATGGAAATCAGGGGTGCGTGGAAATCAAATACCGGTTTTTTGCTGGCAGCAATTGGTTCTGCGGTCGGATTGGGCAATATCTGGCGGTTTCCTTATGTTGCCTATGAAAACGGAGGCGGCGCTTTTCTGATTCCTTATTTTATAGCGCTTATTACAGCCGGTATTCCTATTTTGATGTTAGAGCTTGCTTTGGGGCAAAAAAAGAGAGCGTCCGCACCCATGGCGTTTTCCAAGATCGATTCCAAATGGGAGTGGCTCGGATGGTGGTCTGTTTCTTTTGTCATGTTCGGCATTGTCCTTTATTATATAGTAGTGATCGGGTGGTGCGCTGATTATATGTTCTTCTCCATTTTTAAGAGCTGGGGCTCAGATACCAATGATTTTTTCTTCAACAAGTTTCTTTGTAAATCCGGCGGTGTCTGGGAGTTTGGCGGACTTAACTATCCAATTGTATTTGCAGTTTTTGTTATATGGTTTTGCAACTGGCTTATAACCTATAAAGGTATTGAAAAAGGTATTGAAAAAGCATCGAAACTGATGATGCCGCAATTATTTCTTATCACAGTTGTAATCATTGTCTGGGCGGTTTCTCTTGATGGTGCGGAGGAAGGTATCAGTGTCTATATGAAGCCGGATTTTGCTAAACTCAGAAACATTAAAGTTTGGATAGACGCCTACGGCCAGATTTTTTTCTCCCTTTCTTTGGGTTTTGGTATTATGATCGCCTATGCTTCCTATTTGCCAAGAAAAACAAACATTTTAAAAAACAGCCTTATTATCGGATTTGCAAACAGTTTTTATGAAGTATTTGCCGGCTTCGGTGTGTTCAGCGTATTAGGCTATATGGCATTAAAGCAGGGCAAACCCATTGAAGAAGTTGTAACAAGCGGAATAGGGCTGGCGTTTGTGGCATATCCTGAGGCCATTTCACTGCTTCCCTGGGGTCAGCTTTTTGGTGTTCTTTTCTTCTTCCTGCTGGTTATAGCAGGTATTTCCTCTTCAATTTCAATAATCGAGGCCTTTTCTTCCGCCATTCTCGATAAATTTGGAATTCCCCGCCGTAAAGTTATTACTACTGTATGCATTATCGGGTTTTTCGGATCTTTGCTGTTTTGTACACATGCCGGTTTGTTCTGGCTTGATATCGTGGATCACTTTTTGAACCATTTCGGTTTAGTGACGGTGGGTATTTTAGAAGCGATAGTAATTGGGTGGCTTTATAAAACACATCGCCTCAAAAATCATATCGTAGATAACCTGGGTCTTTCCGGAAACCGTCACAGGGTCTTTAAATACATTATCTTGCAGCTCTGGATGTATTGCATTAAATTCATCACTCCGGTAGCGCTGGGTCTTGCACTTATCTACAGCCTGATAGAAGAATTTAAAACGCCTTATAGCGGCTATCCGGTTTCAGGTATAGTTGTTTTAGGTATTGGATGGCTTCTCATAACCCATCTTTTTGCTTTCGGCCTAAGCGGGCTTCCATGGAAAAAAGAGATAATTCGTGAAAAGTAGCTTGAAAATCTGCTTTTATATTTTCTGTCTTAATTATTCTTGCTAATATGGTTGAACCCGTTATTAATTATATTATAACATCGGGCTTGAAGTAGAATATAGCATTTAAATAACCCTTAAATTAATTTATTATTAAAACTATGGATTTTATATCTATCTTTATTCTAATATCAGGAATTATATTTGTTTTAGCCGGTTTGGTAGGTCTAATCATCCCGGTGATCCCTGGTCCGGCTCTGATTTGCGCAGGTCTTATCTTTGCTGCATGGGCTGACAATTTTTCACATGTAGGCGGTATTACAATAGTTACATTGATTTGTTTTGCTGTTTTGGCTCATATAACGGATTTTATAGCAGCATCCTTTGGTGTAAAAAAATTTGGAGCAAGCCGCTGGGCATCTGTTGGCGCTTTTGTAGGTGGAGTGGTGGGCCTTTTTTTTGGATTAGTAGGTGTATTTATTGGACCTTTTATCGGAGCGTTTATCGCAGAGTTGGTAGCAAGAAATCGCATTGAACCTGCTTTTCGTGCCGGCCTTGGCTCCTGGATGGGTATACTTCTTGGTTCAGTCGCTAAAGCAGCTCTTGGGTTTGCAATGATAGGAATATATATTATTGCACGCTTTTTTTAGAGATGGCTTGTACTATTTTTTTAGAGATGGCTTGTACTATTTTTTAATAAGACCGGCCTGGCGTTTTATTCTCAGCAGACCGGGGCTTTTATTCAGATACATAAGCGTTGAAGAACAACCTGCCGCTATAAAGATTGATTCTATTTGATCAAACAACACTATTTTATCAGGCCAGATAAAATCTTTTTTTCTTTTTTTTAATAACTCCCATTCTTCCTGCACTATCGGATTTTTGCCAAACACGTCTTCCTCAGCTTTATCACATAAGAACATTTGACATACAATGGGTTTGACCCGCCACACACAACCTTCCGGTGCCAAGTAGACACACTTGTACCCTGTATTGGGCTTTTTAATAATTGCTTCAATGCGATCGAGTTCGGCTTCGCTTGAGCTTAAGGTATTTAATACCACATCGGCAAAGAACGTAATAATTCCGTCTTTTGAACAACAGGCACTTAATCTGTTTTGATAGCAACTCAAGCTGCAAATCCTGGAAAAGTGGTCGGACAGAAATTTATCGGTTTGACTTCGAAACAAGAAATACTCTTTAAGGGGTGCTTCTATTATGTGAAGCAATTCCGTCTTTAAAACCGCCATGTGGCTCCGAATTATTTGAAGCGCTTCCAGTTGTTCCTTTTGATAGCTGTTCATCTATATACGGCTCTTACTAATTTTCGAAAAATTCTAAACAACGGAACCTGTTTCAAAAAGTTTCTGTTTTGTCGCGGTCAAAGCGTGCGAAAATTAACAGCAGGAATACATTAAGTATTACGATGATTAATTTTTTGAGTCTAACGCTAAGATCGGTTAAAACGGGACGTTTTGAAATTGACATTCCACCATCATTTTATTATATAACTTGCTGTCAGTAAAACGAATTCATCTCCTATTAATGAACAATACCAATATTAATCTATTTAACAAAAACAAGGCAACAACATTTGCTGTTTAAGTTTTTTTGTCAAAACCATTATATCTTCGCAAAAAGTCATAAAACCATTAATCACAAGTTGTTTCTTTCAAAGCACGTTGTTAAAAAGGAGGCTCTAATGCGACAGAAACGAATTGCAACCGGAATTATTGTATTGGTATTAATGATGTTGGTATTTGCCACCTCTGTAATAGGAGAAGAAAAGATTCCCGGGGTAAGGGAAATTTCTACTGCCGATGAGCATTATTTCGTTTATGAAAAAGATGGAAAAGAATTAAGACATGGCCTGTATAAAAAAATGCATGCGAATGGACAAAAACTTGCGGAAGGTCAATACGATAACGACAAAAAAGATGGTGTCTGGACATATTGGGACAACAAGGGCAACATCATCAAAACGGAAAGCTACAAAAAAGGAGAGCGGCATGGAAAATGGGCCGAATGGTATTATAATGGAAAAAAACTTTTTGAAGCCGAATATAAAGACGATCACCCGATAGGCACCAGAGTCGAATGGTACATGGATGGAAGCCGAAAATCTGAAACGAACTACACACAGATAAAACCTGGTTTACACGCAGAAGTAACAGGATGGTACAACGCCGGCCAGCAACAATCAAAAACTATATATTTAAACGGCAAGCAGGATGGTTTGGAAACCCGCTGGTATTTAAACGGTCAAAAAATGAGCGAATCCAATTACTCATACGGTCAGCGAAACGGGTTATGCGAAACATGGTATGAAAACGGAAAGCCTAAAGCTATAGATACCTATACAAATAGCAGAAAAACAGGAAAATCCATTGAATGGTATGATACTGGGCAGAAAAAATCCGAGGGGGTATATTCCGACGGAAAAGACGGGCTTTGGACTTTCTGGGAAAAATCCGGAGAAATTCAAAAACAGGTGCGATATCAAAAAGGACGTATGATAAAATAGTATAACTGTATTGAACCAAAAAGGCTTTGAAAAACTCTGTCAGTTTATTATTATAAAAACAGGAGATTACGATGAAAAAATTGATGCGATATCTGTTTATTCTCTTCTGCCTGATTCCGGGCATACTTTCCGCAGCCGTTGCTCAGGATACGGTTCCATCCAAAATCCGATCTGTTACCCTTTTTGCCGACCAGGCCCTTGTTACAAGGGAAGCTAAGGTATCTGTTCATAAAGGATTAAATGAAATATTTGTTGGTGTAGATGCTTTTAGCGTGGATACCGACTCCGTCTCTGCGAAAGTTTTTGGTAAAGGTGAACTATACAGCGTTCAGCTAAAAACCATATATCTTGAAAAAGCACCTCAGGAAAATATTAAGGCTCTTGAAAAAAAGCTAAAAGATCTCAAAACAGCTCGGACGGCTATCACTGATGATATGAATGTTTTAAAAAACAAGGAGCGGTTTCTAGAATCGGTTATCGATTTTTCTAAAACCCAGGTCCCGCAGGATATGAAAACCTCCTTTCCCAAAACAGAGGATCTGTTTAAAACAATGTCCTTTTTGGGGCAAAACTTTGAAGATATTCTTAAAAAACGCCAGGTTCTTGTTGAAAAAACAAGCGAGATTGATGATAAAATACATGTGGTTGAAAAAGAATTATCCTCAATAGGGGCGGGAAGCTCAAAGGAAATAAAAGTAATCGAGATTTTATTTAATGCTCAAAACGAACAAACAGTTAATATCTCAGCAAGTTATCTTACATACAATGCCCATTGGGAGCCGCTTTATAAAGCTTCTGTGCCAACCGATTTGAAATCCGTAGATCTTACAATGTTTGCAAAGCTCAATCAGAAAACCGGCGAACAATGGCAGGATATAGACCTTTCCATATCAAATGTTGTTCCGTTAAGAGGAGCAGCCCTTCCGGATACACCTCCCTGGATGTTGGATATTGTCAGGCCGATGACCCGGGCTAAGCGTCAAAGCATAGGTTTTGAAAACAAAGCGGCTGCGCCAGCACTCGAAGCCCTAAAAGAAATGGACGCCGATGCTTTCGCTTCTGAACCGAAAAAAGAAATGGAAGCCGCTTTTGTAAGTGCCAAGACGAATGTAAGCCCGCTGTCATTCGAATATCAAATGCCACAGAACCTTACCATAGAATCAAAAGACAAAACAACCTTGCTGCCTCTTTTCAGCAAAACAATAAAAGGCGAGTTTTTGCATTATGCCGTTCCCAAAACATCACCTGCTGCATTTCTTATATGCAAGGCAACTACCGACAAAGAACTTCTAAGCGGGCCCATGAATGTTCATCTAGGCCCTCACTTTATTGGTAAAACCTTTCTTAATGCCAAAAACATCGGCGAAACTTTTGATTTGAATCTTGGTACTGACCGGGAAATAAAGATACAACATGAAAAAATAACCGACAAGGTAAAAGAAACTTTCCTCGGATCATTTGAAAGAAATACCGTTATTCGGGAAATGGCTTTTAAAATTAAGATTGAAAACTTGAAAGACAAAGCCATCCTCGTAAATGTTTTAGACAGTATTCCTGTTTCGCGTACAGATAAAATCAAGGTTGAAGATATAAAATTTACACCGCAACCAACTGAAAATAATTATAAAGACCGTCAGGGGGTGTTGAGATGGCTTGTTTCGGTAAATCCTAAAGCTGTAAAAGAAATTAATATATCGTTTACAATAAATTATCCTAAAGATACGCCTGTTTCCGGCTTATAGAACAAACAAAAAAGCTGTATTTGTAAAAACTCGTAAAATTTTATCTTTTGTCATATCGGCTGGATTCCAGCTCCCGCTTTATTTAATTCTGGGGCTGGGCTCCAGCGCTATTAAGCTATGCTCCTCTCTAATAGCAAACTACTTGTTTTTCATCTTGTTAAATATAGAACGCAGCTCTTCCACTCTTTTTTTATTAACCCCAAAATCTGAATATCCTGTTCTCGATCCCGAGCGTATATGAATAACTCCTTTTGCGGAAACCATTCTGCACTCCAGGTCATCAACAAATCTAAATAATCTGGAAGTGAATGTGGCCCGAAGATAACCATTTTTTTCATCCTGAATATTTCCATTCATTTCCACTATTGAATCCTTAAGAACACTCCAGGCTTTTTCCGGTGAGCCATGAAATGTAAATGGTTCAATCTGCGATGCGGTGTTTTCTGATTCACTTGATACACAATTAGGGCTCTTCGGACAGGGCATTAATTTTCCATCAACCATCTCCGGTGTTTTTGAAGAGCATGATAAAAAGATTAAGAGCGGGGCTGATACAAATAATATTATGATTCGTTTTAGTGTAGTACTGTTCATGATATTATCCTTTTTGGTGTACTTTTTAAGATTGTTTGTTGCATCTATATAGCTTTTCTCCTTTTGTACATATCCGGCCTTTCTCCTTAATTAAATATTCTAACGCTTCCATACTGTCCGTCAAATCCGGGTCTTATATTTACCTCCTTTTTTCGCATTCTTGAAATCGCCTCCGGAAAAAGAGGTATCGTAGATTGTTTAAGCTCTTCTATGTCAATAAAATTTAAGATTTCGAGTTCTGGCCCGAATTTTACCAGGATATCATTATAGGTCTGACAGACTTTTTTTGAATTTTGCCCTACTTTAAAAATTTCTGAGAGGATTTCCAAAAGAGGTATTGTTTTGTAACAAGGGGGGAAAATACTTTCTCTGCCTGACTTATCTGAGAGATCATTAATTCTATGAAGTACTCCTACGGTTATGTTTTTGTTACAAATTGGGCATTTACCGCCATATTTTTCTGTTTCTTCGGGCTTAAGAAGAATATTACAATTTCTATGACCATCAGCATGGTATTTTCCTTCTTCCGGATAGTACTCAACAGTACCTGAAAAGAGTTTTGGATCACGCGATATTATGGCGGTTTTTATAGCCTCATAAGAAAGCTCCGTATTAAATATATTAGCTTCTCTTCCTATTTTTGAAGGCGAGTGCGCGTCTGAATTAGATATCAGCGTTATTTTATCCAAACCGGAAACTTTTCTGCACATTTCGGGATCTGCCGACAATCCGGTTTCTAAAGCAAATAAATATTGTGAAAAATCCCCAAAACATTCTTCAATGGAATCAAAGCCTGATTTAGAACCAAAAACAGAATACCAGGGTGTCCATATATGTGCCGGTATAAGCATCGCTTTGTCTGAAACTTCAAGAATTATTTCAAACAAATTAACAACATCCAATTTAAAGATCGGTCTTCCGTTCGATTCTGTTTTTCCAAATTTTTTTAGTTTTAAATTTAATTTCTCGACTAAATTCAAATCCGGCATTACCAAAAGACTATGTATCTTTCGGGTTTTTCCGTTCTTTTTATATATATTACAAACCTCACCTGTTGGAATAAATCTGAATAAACCTTTACAGGATTGGGGAATAAAATTTTCACAACTTTCTTTAATTTTGTTTTTTACCCGGTATAAACCCTTATTATCAAAAACAAGCTTTTCTTTTAATTCTTTAAGCCAGCCCGGGTGTGTAAAATCTCCTGTTCCCAAAACCGTAATACCTTTCATCCTGGCGGTAATATAAAGATTTTCAACATTAATGTTTTTTGCAGAAGCTAAAGAAAAGCGCGAATGGATATGCAGGTCAGCCAGAAAATTCATTTTATAATTAAAATCTCTTGTTTATTTTAAAGAATCTATATATTAAACTGTTAAAGTTTATATAACATAATATATGGTATTTTTAATACAAAATAATAAAGTTTGGAAGCTTTTTAAATTTTTATATGCTTCTGTTGCGCTTCTTTCCTGCCTTGTTGAATTTTCTTCTTGTGAAGCGGCAAAGCGTCTTAAAAATAAGTATTCTCCATTCATAGCTATTTATTTGACTTGGTTTTAATATTTTTTAATTTTGCTTTCCAAAATATAATTTTTTACAAGAACATCTATTAGGTTTTTATTATTTTATGGGTTTATTATCGTCTTCTGTATCTATAATCAGGTATCATGTCGAGGGAAAAATTAATGATTCTGTTCTCGATTTGGTAAGAGAAGGTTTAAATAAAAATTCTTTTCAGGAAATTGAAGAGGAATCTTCAGACAGGGCTGCCGGGTGGACTTCTTTTAATAATCATTTTAACCCTGATTTTAATGGTTCTTCTTTTATTATTGATGACGTTTTTGTCTTTTCCTTAAGAATAGATAAAAAAACCTTATCATCAAAAATAGTAAGAAAATTTTATTATATAGAAATGACCAAGCACTTAGAGAAAAGTGACCGGGGTTATTTGACGGCAAATGAAAAAAAGCAGATAAAGGAACATGTTTTAAATGTTCTTTATTTAAGGGTTCCGGCAACTCCTAATATATATGATATAGTCTGGAATTTTGAAAAATCTGTCCTTTGGTTTTTTTCAAACAACAAATCTGCCAACGAAGAATTGGAAATTCTTTTTCAAAAATCTTTTAAATATCGCCTGATTAAAATTTTTCCTTTTTTTGAAGCAAATTTATTATTGGGATTAAAAGAATCGGAAAGAGATAATCTTTCCGGCTTGTCTCCAACTATATTTACGGAATAATTATGCAAGATCTTTCTTTATCATATCACAGATATAGCTTTCTTGGATGTGAATTTTTGCTTTGGCTCTGGTTTTGTACAAGCAAACCCGATTCATATAAACTGTTTGATAATAATAATGAACTTCTTGAAATAGGAAACAAAATAGTTCTTGAAAGAAATATTAATAACTCTCTTGAAAAAGTAACGATAAAAGGAGAAGAAGCCGGCCTTGAAGAGGCTATGATTTCTCTTAAAAAAGGATCTATTGTTAAGGAGCTTAACCTCTTGTATAAAAGAGAAGATAAAGAATGGAGTTTTACCTTAACAGGAGAGAGTTTGGGTTTTTCAAACTTGAAAACGCCGGATATTGGTTTTATAGAGTCAAAAAAAGATGTTGATGGTTTCGTTATTGAAAAACTTTATCTTTATAATTCAATTTATTCCTTGATTGATGATTTATATAAAAAATATATATTGTTAAGAATTTCAGAAAATTGGAAAATTATAACTTCTGATATTAAAGCATGGATAAATTCTTAGAGGGAAACATCCCTTATCTTACCTAATAAAAAGTGATTTGTTTTGTAAATTTGTTTGTTTTGCTTGTTAATTTTTTTATTACAATTGTATAGTTTTAAACAATTTCATTACAACTATTTATATTCTTCACTTTATAAAAATAATATTTATTGGCTTTATACAATTTTCTTGTTGTTTATTTATAATTAAACCAATTGTTTATTTAGTTGTTATAGTTATTAACACTCTATATTGTATATATCCTATTTATTAACTATAAAAATAAAGAAGGGTACATTATGAAAATAAAAAT
Source organism: Pseudomonadota bacterium (assembly GCA_018901125.1). Lineage (GTDB taxonomy): Bacteria > Desulfobacterota > Desulfobacteria > Desulfobacterales > RPRI01 > RPRI01. The sequence goes on from JAHIFE010000064.1 coordinate 15,151, forward strand.
TCTAAAAAGGGATATCTCTGATGTTCTTTCAAAACTTCAGACAATTGCAGGAAGAAAAACAAATTTAGCTATTACAACTGCAATATTAATAAAAACAAACAACTCTGGAATTAATATTAGTTCAACTGATTTAGAAACCGGCTACACGGGCTTTTTCCCTGCCGTCATAGAAAGAGAAGGAGCCATAGCAGTAAATGCAAAAAAACTTTTTGAAATAATAAGAGATTTTCCGGGCGAAGAAATATATATTAATGAAATTGAAAATTTCTGGATTGAAATATTAAATAAAAACACAGTTGATTATAAAATGGTGGGCATGAATCCGGAGGATTTTCCAGGCATACCGGATGTGGAAAACATTGAATATTTTAATCTAAAAGCGTCTGTTTTTAAGAATATGATAGAAAAAACAATATTTATTCCGGGTAGTTCTGAAGAAAAAAGAGCACATATAAACGGGATATATTTTGAAAAAGTATTGGAAGAAGGAATAAATAAATTAAGGCTTGTATCAACTGATGGGAGCAGACTTGCAAAAGTTGATTATGAATATGAAAACACCACTGAGCCATCTGCAGAAAAAGGAATAATAATATCTAAAAAAGGGTTGAGTGATTTATATAAATTTCTCGAAACAGATGAACCGATAAACATAGGATATAATAATACTAATTTTGTTTTGAAGAAAGAAAATGAAACAGTAATTATCAGGCTGCTCGAAGGAAATTTTCCTGAATATAAATATATTATAGACAGAAAAGATTCTTTTAGCATAACAATAGAAAGACAAAAACTTTTAATGATGTTAAAAAGAATGTCCATCTTTACATCAGATAATTTTAAAGGGGTTATTTTTAATTTAGAGAAAGAAAAACTTTTGGTATCTTCTACAAATCCTGAACTTGGCGAATCAAAAGAAGAGATGACAATAAATTATGATGCTGATCCGTTGGAAATAGCTTTTAACGTCAGATATTTTATTGAAACATTAAACGTTATAGAAGAAGAAAATGTGAGCATAATGCTTATAAATGAAAAAAGTCCCTGTCTTTTAGAAGGCGAGAAAAACAAAAACTTTTTAAGTGTTATAATGCCGATGAGAATATGAACGAAGAAAATAACAACTATACGTCAGATAGCATAAAAGTATTAGAAGGTCTTGAAGCGGTAAGAAAAAGGCCTTCTATGTATATTGGTAATATTGATTTACAGGGCCTTCATCATCTCGTTTATGAGATTGTTGATAACAGCATAGATGAATCTATGGCCGGTTTCTGTAGTTTTATTAATGTAATAATACATACAGATAACAGTGTCAGTGTTGAGGATGATGGAAGAGGGATTCCTGTTGGCATTCACAAAACTGAAAAGGTACCGGCAGCTGAAGTTGTTATGTTAAAACTGCATGCCGGGGGAAAATTTGATAATGATTCATATAAAGTATCAGGTGGTCTTCATGGTGTAGGCGTTTCTGTTGTAAATGCTCTTTCGGTCAGACTTGATCTTGAAATTTATACAGATGGAAAGATATATAGCCAGGCATTTGAAAAAGGAAAGAAAGTAACAGAGCTTACTATAACAGGAGAAACCCAAAAACGGGGCACAAAAATACATTTTAAACCGGACACGGAAATTTTAACTACAGATAATTTTGAGTTTGAGGTTATATCAAAAAGATTAAGAGAGCTTGCATTCTTAAACAAGAAATTGCGAATAAAAATAGAAGATGAGCGATCTGAAAAAAAAGAAGATTTTTATTATGAAGGGGGAATAACCTCATTTGTTGAATTTATAAATAAACACAATGTTGTATTACATAGCCCAATATATTTTGAGGGAAATAAAAATGATGTAATCGTAGAAGTTTGCATGCAGTATAATGACACCTTTTCTGAAAAATTATTTTCTTTTGCAAATAACATAAACACTATAGAAGGGGGGTTTCATGTTATTGGTTTTAAAACAGCTTTAACAAGAGTTATAAATCAATATGCTTCAAACGGAAACCTTTCAAAAGATCTTAAGGAAAAATTAAGCGGAGAGGATGTAAGGGAAGGGTTGACAGCTGTTATAAGTATCCGGCTGAAAAACCCTCAATTTGAAGGTCAAACAAAAACAAAATTAGGAAACAGCGAAATAAAGGGTTTGGTAGAGTCGCTTGTAAACGAAAAGCTAGCGATGTTTTTTGAAGAAAACCCTGCTATAGCAAAAAAAGTATTATCCAGGGCTATTGATGCGGCAAGAGCAAGATTTGCAGCAAGAAAAGCAAGGGATTTGGTAAGAAGCAAGGGTACGATGTTAGATGCAACTTTGCCCGGTAAACTTGCTGATTGTCAGTCGTCCGAACCGGCAGAAAGGGAAATTTTTCTGGTAGAGGGAGATTCTGCAGGAGGCAGCGCAAAACAAGGCAGAGATAGAAAATTCCAGGCAATTCTCCCGCTTAAGGGGAAAATATTAAATGTAGAAAAAGCACGAATCGATCAGATTTTAAAGAGTGAAGAAATAAAAAATATTATAATAGCTCTTGGAACAGGCGTGGGCGGTGAGGAAAATGTTGTTGAAAATATCAGATATCACAAAATTATAATAATGACGGATGCGGATGTTGACGGGTCCCATATTAGAACGCTCCTTCTCACCCTTTTTTACAGACAACTACCTGAAGTTATTGAAAAAGGGTATTTATACATAGCTCAACCGCCTCTTTTGAAAATAGGAAAAGGAAAAAATGAAAAATATTTCAAAGATGAGCAAGCGCTAAACGATTACACAATAAAATTATTTTGTGAACATAATAAACTCTTAATAGATAATAATGAACAAACCGTTTCCGACCATGGTCTTTATCTTTTTGTGACCAACTTGTCGGAATATTCATCTGTTTTAGAAAGGCTTGAAAGAAACGGGATTAAATCAGATTTTATCGAAATTCTTTTAAAAAACCAGGTGGAAGATAAATCCTTTCTGCTGGATTTTAATAAGATGTCTATTATAAAAGATATTTTAAGAGAGAAAAAATATAAGACTGAAGAAATTATCTGGAATCCCGAAAGAAATATATATGAATTAACCGTGTGGTATCCGGAAGGTCTGGCTGATGAAAAGACATCTGAAGGATTAAAAAAAGATGAAAAAAACAGGATTAAAATAGGTACAGGACTTATTTATTCTGCAGATTATCAAAAATGTGTGAATATAGGCCAGAACATCTTTAAGTATGATAAACCGCCTTTTTGTATAATGGGAAAAGAAATAACAGAATCTTCTGAAAAGGAAACAAAAATTAATAATAAAAGCGAACTCATTAAGACTATACTTGAAGAAGCAAAAAAAGGGCAGGTAATTCAAAGGTATAAAGGTCTTGGAGAAATGAATCCCGATCAGTTATGGGAAACGACAATGAACCCTGAAAAAAGAAGCCTTCTTCAGGTAAAGGTGGGGGATTCTGTTGACTCAAATGAAATATTTACCATTCTTATGGGTGATGATGTCGAGCCGAGAAGAGAATTTATTCAAAACAATGCACTTGATGTAAGAATGCTTGATATATAATGGAAAAATGATGCTAAATGTAGTCTCAATTACGGCAAGAGATATACCGGATGCCTGGTTTCAATGTATTTATAATATTATAGACCACGGTCACAAATACTTAATTGAAAGAGGAAGTTTTCAGGGTCAGGAGAGGCTGGAATTTGATTATATAACGGTCCATATTAAACACCCCGGAGTGCGCCCACTTATACCGGATATACCACATGCCTTAAATATACCCAACCCTGTCGCAGAAGGTTATCTTGAAGAATATCTGCCATATCTTATGACATCTGCAAAATGCGAGAATGAAGATTATACCTACGGTCAATACCTTGAAAGCCAGATAAAAGAAGTTATACGGATGTATAAGGAAGACGGGCACGGAACAAACCAAGCGTATATGACAGTGGGAGATCCTTCAAGCATATATCTTGGTGATCCCCCGTGCTTAAGAGGAATAGATACGAGAATAAGATATGGTAAGCTTCATTTTATAGTCTATTTCAGATCCTGGGATTTATGGAACGGCTTTCCCGCAAATCTCGGTGCCATACAGCTTTTGAAAGAATACATGTCTTTAGAAATAGGTGTACAAGACGGTGAAATAATAGCTGCAAGTAAAGGCCTCCATTTGTACGATTACATATGGGAACTTGCAAAACTTAGAACCTTGAGAAGTGATAGTTGATCTGAGACTATAAGTTAATGTTAACCGACAAGCCCCTGGTATCCTCTGGTGTAAACCAACTTGACCAACTCCTTGGTGGACTTCGGATAGGAGACAATGTGGTTTGGTATGACAACGCAGGAAGCTTAGCCCCCGTATTTTATCTCAATTTCATTAAAGCATCTCAATCAGAAAAAAAATCAATTATTTATATCAATTTTGACCACTCAATTAAAACTCTCATGGAGCGGCTCGGTACTCTTGCTGATTATGACCTGTTAACGATACTTGACTGTTTTACTTTTGGAAAAGGAGATGGAGCTGAGGTTTTTCTTAAATTTTATGAAGAAGATGAATCAAACAGAGCCTGTAAAATTATAACAATTGATGAGCCACGCAATGCAGATCACGTTACCGGGGCTTTTTATGGGCTCCATAAAACAATGAGGGGAGATGTCCGCTTTATTTTTGACAGCCTTACGGGAATGCAGGAACTGTGGGGAGGAGAAGAGCAAATCCAGAAATTTTATTCTCACTCCTGCCCCCGACTTTACGAGTTAAATACTGTGGCATATTGGGTTGTTGAAAAGGAAGCCCATTCCCTTCGCTTAAAAGCCAATATAAACAAAATCGCCCAGGTTGCTATTGATCTTTCATTAAAGCGGGGCAAAACATTTCTTTCAGTTATTAAAGCCGAAAAAAGAAATATTGAAATATTAAATGAACCTTTTTGTTATTGGAATAAAGGTCTTGATATCAACATTGATTTTGAGAAGCGCACTCAGACCCAACTTGATCTTGGAACACGCTTGAAAGAAATTCGTTCAAGAAGAGGATTGTCCCAGACAGAGCTTGCTAAACTTGTTGGTGTAACCTCAAGCACCATATCGCAGATTGAAAGCAACCAGATATATCCGTCTCTTCCGGCGCTTATAAAAATAGCCGAGTCACTTTCTGTTAAGGTAAGCACCTTTTTTGGAGAATTGGATACCACCTCAGAACGAGTGGTTTTTTCATTTTCAAATGCAGCAAACCTTCAGTTTTCAAATTTAACCAAAGGAGTTATTAATGGCAAGGCGCTTATGCCCGTGGAATCCGACTCCAAAGCTAAAGTTTATCTAATAAATGTACCGCCCAAAACAAGCATAGCGTCACATTTTTTCATTTATAAGGGAGAAGAGGTCGGGTATTTATTAACCGGAAGACTTCAATTTAAGCTGAAAAACAAACTCCACACTGCAAAAGAAGGCGATTTGATATATCTAACAACCGAAGTTCCGACACAATGGAAAAATCCCGATACAGAAACAGCCAGGTTGTTATGGATAAATATAAAATAGAAAAAAGGGCGGGGATACTTTGTTGACCGGGTGAACCGTTTTGTTGTATTTGCAGCAGCTTGTGTATAAATTGAAGAAGGACTAATTTCGAAGAAAAGCTTTAATTCTCTTGTCCGGGTATCTTTCGGCGACTATTTACCTTACTTACAAAAAAACACATTCACGACGGGATTATTGCCAAAATAGGCAGCGTCTGAAAATCTGCCGCTTTGTCTTAATGCCGACGACAATTAGGTTATGACATTATGACAACTAATTGCAGCGCACAGGATGGTCCATTCTCAGCTTTTATCGATGAGAAGAGCCATATCTGCAAGGCGATAGAATCAATTCAGACCGGCATTATGGTTATAGATGGGAGTTACCGGGTTTTGGCGGCAAACCGGACGACAAGAGGGTTTTTCAGCTTCTTTAATAGTGAGGACACAGGACAGACATGTTACGGTATTTTGCAACAAACAAGAGAGCCGTGTAGCGATTGCCCCATCACAACTCATCGCAATTTTACTTCTTTCCAAAAAGCGCTAATCATCAAAAAAAGAAATGGAAGTGACAGTTTTTTAAAAGAGCATGTATCTCAGTGGGGTGAGAATTATATCATTACAATGAATAATATAACCCGGGAAATACAGGCGCTTCGGAAAACCGATTTTGCAAGAAAAGAGCTTCAGGCAAAAAATGTGTTGAGTGAACATCATCGCCGGGAGGTTGTAGAAGAAAAAAATTTGTTGAACCGTCTTCTGGATCATTTACCCGATGCATTGGTATTGGTTAATAAAGAGCATAGCATTAATCGGAAAAACAGTGCGGTCGCAAAGAGCTTGCCCGTTGGTGAGGCAGACACTTGTTATGGACTTGTCGGCTTCGAAAAGCCTTGTGCTTTTTGCCCGGCAAAGGATGGTTTTCACAGCGCCCATGGCAAAAAAACGAACCATTTGATTGCGGGAAAATATTTTACCGAGACTATCATAGAGTCCAGGGAAAATGAGGGGGCAGTTCTTATTTTTAGTGATACGACCCGACAGATTCAATTGATAGAAAAAATCAGGGAACAGCAGGAAACCATTGCGCGGAAAAATAATATTCTTTCTAATCTTGTTAGCTTCGGGATGATGACGCAGAAAGAAAGTGATCCGAAAGCGGTAGCCGCCTTTTTTCTTGATATGCTTCTTACCACCTGCAAGGCAGAAGCGACGGCCGTTGTTGTCAACGATATTCGCCCGGGCAGCCTGTGGTTTTCATCCCAACTGGGATTTTCCGATGATCAGATGATGCGTTTGATACGAGCGAGTCTTTCCGAACGCAACGAAAAATTTGACATAAAGTCGATTCTGCCAGAGCATGGTTTTAATGAGGAAATTCATCAGATTCATATTTTGGGCGGTGACGGGCGTCGGGTGGCGGCCGTTTTTCTTGCTGCCAAGACGGATAAGGATAATCAGGAACTGTTATCGCTGTTTTGTGAACCGCTGGGCGCTTATATCCATAACCGCATTCTGATGCGGCGCCTGGAAGTGCGGGCGAATACGGATACATTGACGGGTCTGTATAATAGGAGATATCTGGATACCATTCTGGCGGGAGAAAAAAAGAAGTATGAACAATTTGATATTCCATATGCCGTTGTGGTGGCAGATATAAATCAGCTGAAGCAGGTCAATGATCTATACGGCCATGAGGCTGGCGATACTCTGATTATCACGGTCGCAAGCCTCCTCGACTCTGCCACGCGCGAGACGGATTGCGTCGCCAGAACAGGCGGGGATGAATTTGTCATACTACTTTCCAATACAACGGAATATGGCGCTCAGCAGATGATATCGCGTTTAATAACGAGAGTTTTTGCCGATATCTTTATTGAAGTCGGCAAAGGGGAGAAGTTCCCGGTGACCGTCAGTTTCGGGGCGGCCGGACTCGATACGACGGGCCATGAAGAGTTGATACAGGAAGCAGATCGACGAATGTACGAAGCAAAGGAGTCTTACTATCAAACAAATCAGCGGTACTGATAATTGTTTCTGGTGTAAAAAAAATAGATAGTAAAGTAATGCAGATCGGCGGGAGGCAAGAATGAACGATGCTGGGAAAGATATAAATAAGAATTTGGAATTATTGGTTAATGCTACTGAATCAATATTGCGCGGGGATTTTGACCTGCGAGAGGATAAAATCGACGCGGAAGGAGTGCTTTCCGTGTTGGCTCAGAAGATAAATGCTCTGGTAGTCAATATGAAAAATGTTGAATCGCCATTGACCAGTGCCGGCGAGCAAGCTCCGAGCGCAGTAAGAAATGCCAAGAACGTGATTGAGTTGATGGCGCACGCCACCAGCCAGGTGCTTGATAGTTCGGATCGGCTGGCTTCCGAAGTCGATGCCCTTGCAAGCTCTGCTTCCTATATATCGGATGAAACCGGCGAATTTAAGAACAGGCTAACCAATTTGAAATCGAATCTTTTTGATATTATCGCATCTCAATCTTATCAAGATGTTGCCAGACAAAAGATGGAAAGATTGATCAACGATCTCGGCCAGATTAGGGACTGGCTCATAGAAGTGCTCGTCATTTTGAACATTCGTAAAAATATGTCGCCGGAAAACTTAGAGCAAAAGGCAAAGTTGTTGCGAGGGGTCAGTGGAGCCGAAACCCCCGATGAGATGAAGCAGGATCTGGTGGATGAACTGCTGTCGGAGTTCGGGTTTTGATATGTCTTCAAATATTTACCAGTCCATTCTTTTTCTTATTCACTATTTCAAGGTTTTGTATAAAGGGTGAATAGCTTGCTTTTTGTTCAACGTCCAAGCTGGTGCAACAAACTCGTCTGGATGAATGAGGATATATAAAACGGATCTTCCCCCATTAAAGAAACGAACTATGGCATATAACGATTTATATTTATTATCGTTTTCTCTCTGATGTTAGCATTTTCTTAGTGTACACATTTGCCGTCCGTGATGGAAGAACGGATGGCAGACTTAC
>JAHIFE010000065.1 GCA_018901125.1 Pseudomonadota bacterium
CACAGTCTGGAAGGCCGGAAACCAGTAATTCCATTGGGTTCTGGATACCGGATCAAGTCCGGCATGACGGTTTAGGTGTTTCACAAAATTATTAAATGGCATATTAATTCCAAATGCGGTTACCCTGCAGGCATCGTTAAACGGCCTTGTCTAAGGCTTAAACATTTGTTAAAATAATGGAGCAAAAGCACAAGCAGCTATAATAATTATATGGAGTACAAAATTTCTAAAAACATGGGCCTCTGAGCCACTTTCAAAACGTTTCAGTTTGGTCAAGGTCAAGGCGGGTGAAAGTTTTAACCGCAGGAATACATTGAGTATTTCGAGGATAGCGCTAAAGCTTCACTAAAGTGCAAAATTTTCGCCCAACGCAGAGATCGGCCAAAATGGGGCGTTTTGCAATTGGCTCCTCTGTATGCGTTTTTGATCAGGTGTTATGCAAGGGTCTCTGTTTATCAAAATTATCGGAGATCACTATATGCTCAATATTAATAATCCCATAGAAATTTTAAAATTACTTGAAAAATCCAATTGCCGGGAATGTGGGAAGCCAACATGTTTGGCATTTGCCGGAGCAGTTTTCAAAAGGGAAAAGAAACTTGAGGATTGCCCCAGGCTGGATAGCAATATAATCAAACAGGTTGACACAAAAACCGATGCAAAAAAGGGGAGTACGCAGCAGCAGGAGGAAGCTATAAAAGAATTGAAGCAAAGAATTGCCGCAATTGATCTGGCCGCAGCTGCAAAGAGGCTGGGCGCACAATATGAATCCGGCAAACTTACGCTTCAGTGTCTCGGAAAAAATTTTGGCGTCGATGATAAGGGAAATATCGTCACGGAAATTCATGTTAATCCACAGGTGACAATACCAATTTTAAACTATATTTTATATGGTGCCGGAGCTTCTCCATCGGGCGAATGGGTTACTTTCAGGGAACTTAAAGGCGGTGAGGAATGGTATCCGCTCTACTCCCAACGAGCTGAAAAGCCGTTAAAAAAAATTGCCGATACTTACACCGAACTTTTTAGCGACATGCTTCAGATATTCAACGGAAAACGTATCGATTACCATTATCCCGCCGAGATTTCCATTGTTTTGCAGCCACTTCCCAAAGTGCCGATACTGATTTGTTATTCCGGGCCGGAAGATGGTCTCGAATCTACTCTTACAATATTTTATGACAAAACAGTGGAGGAAAATCTCAATATTGAGGCGATCTATGGTCTTATAGCCGGAATGGTTGCAATGTTCGGCAAACTTTCTTTAAGGCATGGCAATGGTTGATAAAAGCCGGAAAAATAGATTCCCATGATTAAAATTTTCAACCGCCTTTACCTTGACCAGGCTGAAACATTTTTGAAGAGGCTCGCTATATAGAAATTTATTTGCCTGACGATTTGACTCTAATCATATATTTTCGTGTAAGATCCGCCACCAAAGGAGCAAGAACTATTAGCGCAATCAGATTTGGAATAGCCATCAAGCCGTTTAAAGCATCACATAAATTTATTACATCTTCAAGAGGGTTTAAGGCTCCGATAATCACAAAGCCAACATATATCCACTTGTAAACAGGAACATAAGATTTCCCGAACAAATAATCAACTGCCCTGTCTCCGTAATATGACCAACCGATTAAAGTTGTAAACGCAAAAAGGATAACACTAAAAGACACGATATAACCTGCACCTGATAAGCCCTGATCAAAAGCAACGCTTGTCAGTATCCCCTTAACCTGAACCGTTTCGTAGGTTTTCATGCAAACAACCACGAGGCCTGTTATACTGCACACCATCAGTGTATCAATAAATGGCCCCAGCATGGCGACAAGACCTTCACGTACCGGCTCCTTAGTTCGGGCCGCGCCATGTGCAATCGGCGCACTTCCAAGACCCGCCTCATTGGAAAACAAGCCACGCGCTACTCCGGAACGTATAACACCTCCAAGCAATCCCCCGGAAACTGATTCAGGCGCATGAAAGGCCTGTTCAAAAATCAATTGAAGCCCGGGCAATACCAGGTGCGCATTTTTTACTAGAATTACTATTCCTGTACCAATATAAACAGCGCACATAAAAGGAACCAGAACACCGGCCACATGAGCAATGCGCTTGATTCCGCCCAGAATTACACTAGCCACTATTGCAGCCGTAAAAACACCAACCACAAGACGCAATGCAATACCGGGCTCTACTACCTCTTTAAATAATAATGTATTAACTGCTGAAACCATGCTGTTTATCTGAAACATGTTCCCGATACCGAAACTGGCCAGTGCTGTAAATACGGCAAAACACACAGCCAGCCATTTATATGAACTTCCCATACCGATTTCAATAAAATGCATGGGCCCACCATGAGCCTCACCATCTTGGTCTATTTTACGGAAATGCACTGCCAATGTACAGCTTGTAAATTTGGTTGCCATGCCAACACATGCTGTGATCCACATCCAGAATACGGCACCCGGTCCTCCGGCTAAAACGGCTACTGAAACGCCGATAATATTCCCAGTCCCTATTGTCGCAGATAAAGCAGTAGATAAAGCACGAAAATGAGATATTTCTCCCGGATCATCCGGGTTATCATAGACTCCTCTTAATACTTTAAGGCCTTCCCGGAATCCTGAAAATTGAATTCCTTTCAACCGAATTGTTAAAAATAATCCGGTTCCGATCAGAAGTATAATTAACGGAAGACCCCAAACAAAGCTGCTTAGCTGTGACAGAAATCCAGTCATATTTTATTATCACTCCCCACAACATTCTCGAAACAAAAACTTATAATTCTGCAATCTTGAATCCATCAAGCTATGCAAAATCAAACAACTCATTCCAATATCTCAATATTGTTAATGGGGACACTGGCTTTGTATCTGCGCTTCAATATTCTGTCCGTCTTCTTTTAATGCATTGAGCTGCCCCAAAGACTCCTCAAGTGCCTTTTGTGCATCGGAATTTCCTTTGTTTACTTCCGATTCAAGGCGAATAATCTTGTGCCTAAGGTCAGCCTGTTGTGCACCATTCATCTGGAGATGCTGCCGAAGCTCTTGGCATTTTGTTCCTGGTGGATTTCCGCAGGCTTTTTTATACTCGATCAAACCAAAATAGACAGAGACTTTCTCACAAGGCGGAGCAACTATATGTGCAACCAACCACACGCTTCCAAACGCCAGAGCCACGAATAGAAGCGCCCATAGACCAAAGCGCTTATATAGCTGATTCAATAAATCCCACATATTTCAAATCCTCATAAATAAAAACTGTGCTGCATTAAGGTTAGCCGAGATATTTCTCATAATCTCAATTCCGGAAAATCCGTTTGAGCGAATGACAGGGTTTTATGGCTTTGCTTTTAACATCTCCATTACTTAAAGGCAAAGTCAATATTTAATACGTTTGATGAAGTATTATAGGTTGTATTATCTTTTTGTTCTCCGGGCATCATTGAGTATGGATTAACCTTGCCTTTCACCGCAAACACATAAAGTGTGCCTTTCGATCCACCCATATTCTTTAACTTAATTGTCTTGCTTTCTCCATATGGCACAATAATAGTGGGAACCCCTTTTATAATTGGTTTATCATATAAAACAATACTTTTTGCCTCTGCATTGCTATATGCCAGATTAAGTAAAAGCATAACACCAATTATTATAAAGGCTGTTTTACTTCCAAACATTGTAGCATTGACCGGCCGACAGGTTTTTTTCAACATCCGTTTCCTCCCTTTGCGCTTATTAAGAAATTTAATGTTGCTAATCAGGTGTTCAGTTTTTGTATTAGCTTTGTTAGGCTTTACTTCCTTGAACTATTCCCTTCCCCTCGTATATATCAACTACAGACCTTTCTTGTCCAAAGGGAGATTTTTTCTTCCGAATAATTTTTGTTCATGGTCTCGATCTAACTATCAAATCTTTCAGCGCCGTTAGTTATCCGTTTGAATTTTCTGATTCGGCAGTATTAGTTTCGGAAAATATTTCATCTCCTTAAATAACTCTTTGTCTTTAAAAAGTATGAACTCTTGAAGTTTTTTCTGCTCTTCCGTATTGCAGCAAAGATCAAAGCACGATCAAAATGAACGCAACTATATCAATAAAATGGGAAATAATAAACAAGTTTTTCAAGGAATGCAAGAACATAGACGGTCTCATTGGAGATCAGGAACTTTTTAGGAAGCTAACAGAATCATTGTTGCAATCGGCGCTGCAGACAGAGAGATCCGATCCTGTCGAGTATAAAAATTATATGTGGCATGATCATTGCTTCGATAAACTGGGCTCTTGCTTGAGTTGTTGTTGGAAACAATGACAGAATGATGATGTGAGCATGCAACAAAGCAGGAAATGCTGTCCTGATTATAATCGTAATGCGGTTAGTTTGTTTGAGGAACCAGGCAGGACTGTAAATGGTGGAATAACACAAATGCGGCTTAACTTCGACTCCAAATAGTTGTTACCGGATCAATTATGAATAAAATAATAAATCGCAGACTGATCATTTTGCTCCTGTTTGTTTTGGCTGTTGGAGTTACGTTCATGTGGTGGGTGGCGTACTCGACCGATAAACGAATGCGGGATGAGTTGCTCGTACAGGCAAGAATCGCTGCGCATGCCATTAGCATCAAGCAAATTATCTCCCTTTCCGGTTCGGAAAATGATCTGAATACGTCGGCTTATCAGCGTATTAAGCTTCAGCTGGCATCGATGCGCAATGCCGGATATAAATGCAGGTTTCTTTACCTGATGGGACGTCGTCCGGATGGTGTGGTTTTCTTTTTCGTGGATTCCCTGCCTGAAGATTCTAAGGATTATGCGCCGCCAGGATTGATTTATGAAGAAGTTTCAGATTCCTACCGCCGTATTTTTGACACCAAATATGAGTCAGTTGTCGGACCGGTTACCGATAGATGGGGTACTCTGGTTACGGCCTTGATTCCGCTAAGAGATCCCCATACAGAAAATCTTGTTGCTGTTCTCGGTATGGACATTGACGCTAAAGATTGGAATAGAGAAATAATCGGCCGGAGTTCTATACCGTTTGTGGTAATGCTGTTGTTTGCAGTTTCTATAGTATTGATGGATTCTAGGAGACGGGTTGTTAAAGCCCTCAGAGAGAGTGAGAAAAAACACAGATTATTCTTTGAAAACGCACCAATTGGAATCATTCACTATGGCAAAAAAGGCATAATCACTGTTGTTAATGAAGAGCTGATTACTATTTTAGGCGCATCTCGTGAAAAACTTATCGGGCTGAATATGATTGATCTGCCGAATAAAATGATGACAAGTGAAATTCGCAAATCTCTTAATGGCGAGCGTGGATATTATAAAGGAGAATATACTTCTTATACTGGGGGGAAAACAATAAACGTAAAAGCTGTCTGGGTTCCTGTTATTCAGGATGGTGATTATATTGGTGGTGTTGGTATCGTTGAAGATATCACCAAACGCAAAAAGGCTGAAGAAACCTTGGCACGGCGTCTGGAATTAGAAAGGTTGATCAGCAAAATATCTTCGGAATTCGTAGGGCTGAACTCGGATGATTTAAATGCGGGGATAGATCGTGCCCTTGATTCAGTTGGTGTTTTATCCGGAGCAGACCGCGCTTATGTTTTTTTGTTTCACCACAACGATAACCTGGCAGACAATACTCATGAGTGGTGCGCCGATGGTGTTGAGCCGCAAATAGAAGATCTCAAGGATATCCCGGTTGCTGAGCAACTGCCCTGGTTTACCGAACAAATCCGAAAGCGCGAAGTCTTCCATGTGCCCGATGTGGCGGATTTGCCACTTGAAGCAAAGCTCGAACGGGATCACTTTGAGGCCCAAGAAATCAAGTCGCTTATTGTCGTGCCCATGAGGATGGGTAATCGCATGGTTGGTTTTCTCGGGGTCGATGCTGTTCGAGGACGCCAAATCTGGACAGATGATGACCAAGCCTTCTTGCGTCTCGTTGGTGAAATATTTACCAATGCCATTGAGCGCAAGCGGGCTGAGAAAGATCAGGAGAATCTTCAAACACAGCTGACTAATGCTATAGAAATGGCTCATCTCGGTCCATGGGAGTACGATGTTGCCAATGACCTCTTCACGTTCAACGACCATTTCTATAAGATCTTTCGTACAACAGCTATGCAAGTTGGCGGGTATACAATGTCATCGGAAGAATATAACCGGCGTTTTGTCCATCCTGATGACATCTCTTGTGTTGGAAAAGAAACTCAAAAAGCAATGGAAGCAACCGATCCCCAATTTATCCAAACACTGGAACATCGGATGCTTTACGCCGATGGAACAGTCGGTTATATCACTGTCCGATATTCTATTATCAAAGATGCCCACGGTCAGATGGTAAAGACTTATGGAGTGAACCAGGATATTACCGAGCGCAAACGAGCAGAAGACAGGTTGCGAGAGAGTGAAGAAAAGCTCGCAAGATCCAGGAAGATGGAATCGCTTGGGCTTTTGGCAGGTGGTGTCGCCCACGACCTGAATAACGTATTGTCGGGGATTGTCAGCTATCCTGAATTGCTATTATTTGATTTGCCGGAAGATAGCAAGCTAAGAAAACCTATAGAGACCATACAGGAGTCAGGAGACAAGGCGGTTTCTATTGTTCAGGAGCTGTTGACTATAGCAAGAGGAGTGGCATCCACTAAAGAACCACTGAACTTAAATGATATAGTTAGAGAATACTTAGGTTCTCCCGAGTTTATAAAACTTAAGCAGTTTCATCCAGCAGTTATAATCAAAACCGATTTTGATACTGAATTATTTAATATTGGCGGCTCTCTTGTTCATATCAGAAAGGTTATAATGAATCTTGTGTCAAATGCTGCAGAAGCAATTGAAGGCAGCGGCAATG
>JAHIFE010000066.1 GCA_018901125.1 Pseudomonadota bacterium
AAAAAAAAGAAATAGACGACTAAAACCTGTTCTGCTTCGCCTCAAATTGCATTAACGCCGTCCCGTATGCCCGCATATTACAGGCATACGGGAGTTTGGTTTGCTTGCATGGAAGATTTTATCTTTGCAGAATGGGAACATACGGATGTGGAATAATGCTACACTGAATTACACAAAATATGTCTCGGATATAAGGAAAGGTGAAAACTATGTCAAATAAAGCAGAAATGTTGGAAAAGATGAGAGATGCCGTCATTGATCTTGATGACGACTTATTGTTTGAGTTGATTGACGAAGGTCTCAAGATGGAAATATCCCCTCTGGAGATGATCATAGAAGGTATGAATCCGGGTTTAAACGTCATTGGCGAGGGGTTCGATGTCGGTAAGCGGTTCATGAGCGACCTGATTATTGCCGGGGACATGTTAAATGATGCTACCGATAAGCTGCGTCCTCTGATTGAGGCAGGCGGCAAGCCCATGGGAGAAACGATGATAATCGGAACGGTAGAAGGAGATGTGCATTTTATCGGAAAGCGCATTGTGGGAGCCGTCTTTACTGCTAATGGATATAATGTAATTGACATCGGCGAGAACAAATCGGCCAAGGAATTTGCGGAAGCCGCAAAAAAACATAATGCAACGGTAGTAGGTGCTTCTGCTATTCTATCTCCGGTCAAGGCTTATTGCGGCAATGTAAATAAAGCTCTTGTTGATATAGGTGTTCGGGATAATTTGATTTACATTGTAGGAGGCTGGGCCTTTACGGATGAGCAGGCCGAAGAATACGGGGCCGATGCTGCAGGAATCAGCGCTATTGAAGCTATTAAAAAAGTTAAGATGTTGAAGTCGGGTGCAATGCCCATGCTGAAGAACAGGTAGTTATAAGGGCGCCGCTTGATACCAATTTAAAAACGGGGGAAAGGACGGCTGCAAAGCCTTTGCCTTTCCCTCATTTATTGATTTTATGCGCCCATAATTCAGTTGACTCCTTTTGAGAGCATTCTGTCATGGCTTCTATCAATATAACCAAAATCATAAATAGTGGAGAAAACGATATGATTAAGCTAGGAAAAATGGAAAATGCCGGCCCGTATTACGGGAAAACACTTGATGAATTAGGTGATATGGAATGGAGCCCGGAAGAAGAAAGAGAAATTGAGCGTTACTGCGAGCTAATTCACAAGAACTGCCTTGAAGAAGAGATGACACCCATGGAGCGCTACAAGGCTACTTTTGCCGGTAAGGAAAGGGACCGTGTTATGGTTGAGATGGAGTACCACGTCTCATATGCAGTAAGAGCTCTTGACGGCTTTGCCGATGCATTAAAGCCTATTGATGCTTACCAATTACCTAAATTATTGGTTAAATCCCATATAGCAACTACAGCTAGATATAAGCCTGACACTCTTTTCTTAGGTCCGCTCTCTTACGGTGAGAATTTGTTCGGTTGTGATTCAAGGATTATAGAATACGGCAACCCTGTACATATCGGAGACCCGCCGATAAAAACCGAAGAAGACCTTATAGGATTGGATGTTCCCGAACCCGACAAACATGGTATGTACCCCCAATATTTATGGTGGCTTAGGGAATCGAGAAAGATCTTCGATAAATATGGTCTGAGTAAGCTTATACCAATTGAGGGTTCACATTGTCACGGTCCGGACGGTTTTACTGCCGGGCATTTATTGGGATATAATCAGATGATGAAAGCCTTACGCAAAAATCCCGAGCTTGTTAAGAAAACTTTGGCTTTAGCAACAGAATGGCAGATCAGGCTGGGCAAGGCCGTTACACTGCTGGGCAAAGTTGATTACAGCTATCAGTGCGGCAGTATGGGGTTTGTCCCCCATGTACCGCAAAATTTATGGATTGCAGATGAATACTGCAAGATAGGCAGAGCAATAAAAGAAGCAATTCCTGCCGAAAATCCGATCATATATGCCTGGGCAATGGAAGGCTGCATCGAATGGCTTCCTACAGTATGGGAGAAAAACGTAGCAGGTCCCGGAAGCTTTGACGGTATTATGGTAACCGGTGACATAACAAGCTTTAAAAAATTATATGATTTCTGTCAGGAACATGATCTTTACGGCTCCAGTTCTCCATCTGACAGACTTCTTGTAAGCGGTCCGATATCAGCTATTGAGGATGCAGTTAAAGCCCGATGTGATTGTGTAAAAACATCCCGTACCAACAAGTGCAGCATATCAATAGGTGCTGTCGACTATTATACAACTCCTGGAAATCTTGATGCTACCATTGCGGCAGCCAAGAAGTTCGGTAAATACTAACTCCTATGCTAAACACCGTCTTTTCCGGGGAGAATTAAAAAAGCTATGCTGATGATTGCAGGCAAGAGACCGATGACTTTTATGTAGTTTGAACTGCTGTTGAACTCATGCAAAGTCAACAGATCTTCATACCGGCTAAAGCCGATATATTGTACCATTGCTAAATTATAAAAAGGAGGAACAACATGGGATTTTCAGAAGACAGTACGGTGAAGGAAATAATGGAAAACGAAGCAAGTAAAGCAGTAATTGAGAAACATATTCCTGGAATAACGACTAATCCAATGCTAAAAATGGGATACACCATGTCATTGGAACTGATAGCAAGTTTGCCTCAAGCCGGTATCAGTGCTGAAACATATAAAGCAATACTCGATGATCTGAGAAAGTTATAAGCTATATCCCAAGCTCCTATTCCGGCAGTGCATTGTTAGTCAGTTTTGCTGTAAAAGTTATCAAATACCGGCATGATAAATAGCTTTTATGCTCACTCAAAAGTATACAGTTGACGGTTAACCGTTAGCTGCAATATGCAAAAAAGGAAATTGTCTATGGAAGGTATAAATAATTCGGTGGAAGCTCCTGAGGATGCAAGGGACATCCCTCCGGTCGGTGTGCCTGCCAGGTGGGACTATGAAGCTGATATTGTATGCGTGGGCGCAGGCGGAGCCGGGCTTTGCGCCGCGGCTAAGGCCCTGGAAAACGGAGCAACGGTTCTTATTCTGGAAAAACAGTCTGCTGCAGGTGGCCATAGTCAGCATGCCGGTGCCGCCGCGACTTTTTTCACAAATGCCGCAAAACGTAAAAGATTGAAAACCGACAGATCAGCTGCATTCAAACATGCTTTTACCGTGCAAAGTAATGCTACCATAGACCCACGCCTGCTTGCCACACTCATTGATCGTGCTCATGAGGTATACGACTGGTCGGAAACACAAAGCTGGGGAAAGCGATGGGATGCCTTTACTTTGGGATTTCTTCCGGACCAGGGTGTAGCAAGAATGATAGTGAAAGGCGCTTTGAAAAAAGGTCCCTTTACCTCCGGTACGGAACTCACCGCCCAGATGTATCCATGGACACAGTGGCTGGAAAAGCATGTAACTGAAAAAGGTGCAAAAATTCTTGTCAACACTAAGGCGCTGGCTCTTGTTAAAGAAGATGAACGGGTCGTCGGCGTCAAGGCTGAAACCCCCGACAGCAAGACATTATACGTAAAGGCAAACAGGGCTGTAATACTTGCAGGCGCTAGCTTTACCAACAACAGAGAGATGCTTAAAAAATACTGCCCAGATGTCTATAAAAAAGCTTTCGGCACTTTCCTGCCGCCTTCGGACACCGGTGAGGTCGCACGGATGGCATTTGGGGCGGGAGCGGATGTTGCAGGTATAAACTCCTGGTCGGCTTTTGCAGGCGGCATTCCTTTTTTTGACACCAGTTATACCGGCAAGTCGCAACCGGGACCATGGTTCCAATATCTGCGCCAGGGATGGCTCCAATTGGCGCGCGGGGGTGGCTGGCTTGAAATCAACGCCGCATGTGAAGAATATATACCCGATACGGCGCACCTGGACTATGAGATGCATCCCAAGGCAAGCGCTTCTCAGGCTGGTGCAGCTGCATATGTAATTTTTGACGCCAATTATCCTAAAACTGTCTGGGAGACTTTGCCGCCGCCCATGCTTGATGACCGCCCTATGACATTAGATGATCCGGAATTCCCGTGGTATGATAAGTTTAAAGATTTTGCACCGAAGAACTGGCTTGATTCGGTAAAACAGGCAATTGAGTATGGAGGGATAAAATATGCAGACACTTTGGAAGAGCTGGCCAGGGAGCTGGGCATGGATCAGACCAAATTGACTGCTGCGGTTAAGGCGTGGAATACGAAAGCAGCAGCAGGCAAACCTGACGAATTCGGACGTCTTCCGCAGAACATGAAACCCATCATCAAGGCACCGTTTTATGGAATCAAAACCGGTGCCATCATTGCCGGTGTTTATTGTGGCCCCAGAGTTAATTACAAATTTCAGGTTCTTGATAATAAGCTCAATCCCATTTCCGGGCTTTATGCAGCAGGTCTTACGGCCGGTGGGACCAGTGGTGAAGGAGTAGTTGCAGCATCAGCTCTTTCAAGTGTCGGGCTTGCGTTCAGTACCGGTTGGATCGCCGGTGACAATGCAACAAACTACAAGCCGTCATATATTCCTTCGGGAATGGAAATCGAGCCTGCAATCAGGATACAGCGAATAGTAAACAAATTAAATAAATATTTTCCCAGAGTTGGTGCATTTCTGCTTAAAACGGGTTATTCACTCAGCCGGTTAATAAAATGAAATAGCTATTGGAGTCATTAAGAAGTATTTCAAATCATAGCCACGAATTTCCCCATAAAAAAAAGGGGGAATTATATTTTCCCCCTGAGAAGCTTCCGGACTCGAAGTATTTGATCATCTTGCCTGTCAACTATCGAGCCAGAATTAACATTCACAAGGCACTTAATCATTATAACGGTTACGTCTATGCCTTCTCTCTTCACGCTTGTAATTTCCGTGTCCTTTATCCCTGTATTCATTATCCCTGTAATTTCGAAAGCGCGGTTCATAAGCACATGCGTTTCGATGATATCTGGGATGATTATAAAAAGCCCACGGCGGAGGTGGTGGAGAGGGCAGAGCGTGATGGACTTCAATAACTGGAAAAGGAATGCCAAAAGCAAATCCCACCGATACATCGTGAGCCGAACTGGTCTTCGGTAAAATACCGACTGCTAACCCTAATACTACTGTAATGAACATTACCCTGACAAGTTTCATAAATCTACCTCCTTTTATTTGTTTTCTTGTGGTTCATTGTTTCTCTGCGCCTTTAATCAACAGTATTAGCAACCGTCATGCCACAATAGAAATATTTATATAATCATAAACAAATGCAGTATGATACGAGAGTCAATCTCAGGAAACAAAGTAGAAGGTGTGGTTACAAAGTATCCAATAGAAAATATCTATATACCAAAAATATACATTAGAGCCACTTTCAAAACGTTTCAGTTTGGTCAAGGTCAAGGCGGATGAAAATTTTAACCGCAGGAATACATGGAGTATTTCGAGGATTAAAATTTTCACCCAACACAGAGATCGGCCAAAATGGGTCGTTTTGAAACTGGCTCATTATTTATCTTCTAATCAATTCTAAGGTGTAAAGAGGTAATATTTGTTGGGCCGGTTTAAATAAGAAGTGATTATATGTTTACATAGAGGTAATGATTGATTGGGAAAGCATTGTATCTATTTTAATGTTTTGTGCGGCAGCTACTGCAAGCCAGCGCTGTACAGTATCATGTCTGACTCTAAGTGTTTTGGAAACACTTAGAGATGTCATTCCCTGGGCCAGAAGTTTAAGGCCCTTTAAGATCTTTTCTTCCGGGGTACGCAAGCCGTAAAACAAACTTCCTGCTCTGCTGCAAAAAGACTTCCCGCATTTTTTACAAAAGAAACGCTGTGAAAGAGTTCCTTCTTTTGTCCGGTACGTTCCATTGGAAATGACTTTACTTCCTTCTGTTTTTCCGTAAAGAGTACAATTTGGATTAGGGCAAACAATTTTGTTCACATCATATTTATATATTGGAGTTTGCAGCCTATCCCGAATTTTTCTTTTACCAACGCTTAACGAATTACCAACGCCTAACGAATTATTGTAATTTAACGGTAAACGCTCTGTCTTATTTACGGTAGTGATTTTTTTAGATATTGCCCGCATATTTTTCGGTTTTATGTCTGAAGTCGAGGGCGAATTTTCTCGTTTCACTGTATCGGCTTTTCTATCTCGCCGATTTTTTTCAACTAATGGGAAAAGCTTCAGGATACGTCTTTCCAGGTCATCCAATCTTATCTCATACAAAGCAGGCGCGATTTCCGTTTGTATATCTTCCTGTTTTGAATTTTTGCAAAACACCGGCTTCATACCAAAACTATCAGAAAGCTCTTTTGTTTCCAAAGTAGCGGCAACA
Organism: Pseudomonadota bacterium; assembly: GCA_018901125.1. Taxonomy (GTDB): domain Bacteria; phylum Desulfobacterota; class Desulfobacteria; order Desulfobacterales; family RPRI01; genus RPRI01. Next base: position 6,303 of record JAHIFE010000066.1, read on the forward strand.
TGTGCGATCATATATTGATTTTTGGGGTTTATTTTTGCAATGCAGCGGTGACCAGCGACAAGTATCGACCGTGCTACGCTGGTATTTGACATGTACATTGAGTAGAAGTAGATCACACCGGTTTGCAGTGAAATAATATCGCAGATTGCTTTATTTGTTAGATTACCTTCGAAGGTCTTTTTCTTTTTGAGTTGTTCATATGAATCAGTTGTAATGGGCAGACAGATCACGTGGCCCACATAATGTCCCCAGCAGTCAAAGGCTATGCAGTTGAGATCAGGAAGTATAAGGATAGCCGCTTTGATCACATCTCTTCCAAGAGGTCTTTTTGTCCCGTAAATATCTCTGTGACACGAAAGAACCATGTTGATATGTTTGTCGGTTGTAATCGGGATATATTTTGTTGTTATCCCATCGTCGGACTGCTTAAGTTTTCTCAATAATTCGCGGGAAGAAAATAGAGCTTTATCCATTGGGGAATAGGCAAATCGCCTGTTTTGCAATGAATACCAGACGGGATGCCCGGCGTTAAGGGCGACACATATCTGCATTGGTATCCCGGTCTTTTCGGAAAGATCGTGAAGGTTCTCGATGCGAACGCTGTGGCGATCAGCTTCCCAATTTTGCAATTGGCGGACACTTATACCGACCAATTCTGCAAGCGCCTCCTGGCTCACTCCCCGCCATTGACGATAATCTTTGATCAGCAACCCAAGAGATTTATAGAGCAGAGTCCTTTCGGGCGCAAAATTATTTCGTGGTAATGAAGTCATGGGTAATTTATTCTTAAGACAAATATTAAATGCGCATAACACTTTTTAAATATTATCTATCAGGCATATATAGTTGTCAATCGTAATATTATAAGATCGATTGAAACGAATCTTCTGTCTTCGTCATACGCAAGGAAGACGATAATTTCAATCACAAGATTATGTGGCAGAGATAGTTTATCAGACAAACAAACAACGTAAAAGGAGGAAAAATTATGTCAAAGTATGATGTAATCATAGCAGGTGCAGGTCATAATGGATTGATGGCCGGATGTTATCTTGCAAAAGCTGGTCTTAATGTATGTGTTGTAGAGCATCAGGATCAAATCGGTGGCGGAGTTCAGA
>JAHIFE010000067.1 GCA_018901125.1 Pseudomonadota bacterium
GAGCCTTTAGTTTTATAATCGTGCCGGAAGCTTTAAGGGCTTATGTGCAAGGAATAATATATGCCGTCAAAAGATCAACTTTTCGGAAAAGAAGGCGAAACTCTTGCTGCTTTGCACCTTAAAAAACAGGGATACAAAATAATTGAGCAGAATTATCGCACAAAGCTTGGTGAAATTGATATAATCGCAAAAGATAATAACACCTTGGTATTTGTTGAAGTAAAATCCAGAAAGACCGGCGATTTCGGAAGTCCTAAATATGCAGTAACTCCAAAAAAAATGAAAAAAATTTCCATGGTGGCCCTTTACTTTCTAAAAGAAACAAAGCAGAGCGGTGTTAAAGCAAGATTTGATGTTGTTTCAATAAGCCCTGGAGAAAGAGAGCCTGAAATTGAAATAATAAAAAATGCTTTCGATCTTGCCTATGGATAATACAGCATCTACAGTTATATCAGGAACTCTTTATGTTGTTGCAACTCCTATAGGAAACAGGGATGATATTACCTTAAGAGCGCTTAAGATCTTAAAAGATGTCGATCTGATTGCAGCAGAAGACACGCGTCATACAGGAAGATTTTTATCCCTTCACAGCATAAAGGGCAACTTGATATCATATCATGAACATAACGAACGGGAACGAACTCCGGACTTAATCGGCAGGCTTAAAGCCGGATCATCTGTAGCTCTCGTATCCAATGCCGGCACTCCTCTGTTATCTGATCCCGGTTACCGGCTGGTAAAAGAGGCTGTAGCCGCCGGAGTAAATATTGTTCCGATTCCCGGCGTATCAGCAGCTATAACAGCTCTCAGTGCTTCAGGGCTGCCGATCGACTCATTTGTATTTATCGGTTTTTGTCCCAAAAAAAATCAAAAGCGTCTGGATTTGTTAAAAGAGCTAAATAAGGAAAAAAGAACTATAGTATTTTATGAATCGCCAAAAAGAATTATGCGGTTTATTGAAGAATTGTTTGATGTAATGGGTGAAAGATATTGTGTTTTATCCCGTGAACTGACTAAGCTTCACGAAGAAATTATAAGAGGAACCCAAACTGAAATACTTTATGCTTTAAAACAACGTTCCGAATTAAAAGGGGAGATTACTCTGCTGATATCCGGTTATGAAGAAAAAGATAACTATTCTTCCGATATTCTTATAAAAGAACTTACAGAAAGTATATGTGAGCATAATACCCCATTGTCTGTTCTTGCAAAGGAAAAAGCAAAAAAATTCGGTCTTTCGAAAAAACAGGTATATGAAGAGGCCTTAAAGATAAAAAAAGAACAGCTTGAGTAGTCAGGTACAACTTATGGACTTTTTGCAACCCAATTAACAGAGCCACGAAATAGGTTGTATAACACATCAACATATAGCGAGGATACCACCATGGATAACTTTGAAGCTATTTTTTCCCCAAAATCCGTAGCTGTAATTGGAGCATCAACAACGCCGGGAAAAGTCGGGCATGATATTTTTGCTAATATCTTGAAAGGCGGTTTCACAGGTGTTCTCTATCCCGTAAATCCTACCGCCAAATCAATCCTATGCGTGAGGGCTTATCCAAGCTTAAACGACATTCCCGATGAAGTTGATCTTGCAATAATTATTTTGCCACCGGCTGTTGCCTTAAAAGCCGCCCATGAAGCAATTGAAAAAAAGATCAAAGGACTGGTGATAGTATCGGCCGGCTTTCGCGAAGTAGGAGCTAAAGGACTTGAAATAGAAAATGAAATCGTTTCCGTCTGCCGCAAGGAAGGGATTCGTATAATAGGTCCGAATTGTCTTGGTGTGATAAACCCAAGTCCTCTGGTAAGGCTTAATGCAAGCTTTTCAGCCCGTATGCCAAAGTTTGGAAACATATCATTTATTTCCCAGAGCGGTGCTCTTTGTACAGCTGTACTTGATTTTGCCGCAGATATGGATTTTGGTTTTTCCAAATTTATTTCAATCGGAAACAAGGCGGATGTGGATGAGCTTGATCTTCTCAAATATCTTCATAAAGATGTAGATACTGAAGTAATAATGATCTATCTCGAAGAACTGCGGCGCGGACCTGAGTTTATTGAAGATGTTAAAAAAATTACATTAGGCAATATTAAGCCGACTCCGATTATAGCCATAAAATCAGGACGCACCGGAGCCGGGGCTCTTGCGGCAGCATCTCATACCGGTGCTCTGGCCGGAACGGAAGCAGTCTATGACGCAATCTTTCAGCAGTCCGGTATTATCCGTGTCGATTCAATCCATGAACTTTTTGATTTTGCCAGTGCATTCGCATCCAAGAATGAAAACGAGCAGGGAAAACTTCGAAGAAAGGTTCCGGCCGGAAACAGAGTTGCTATTGTAACAAACGCGGGCGGGCCAGGAATTGTTGCAACCGATATGACCGTTTCGTCCGGGCTTATGCTTGCAAAATTTTCCGAAGAAACGATTGAAGTACTTGCAAGCCATCTTCCTGCAACAGCTAACATCCATAACCCGGTTGATGTTGTTGGCGATGCAGCCCAGGACAGATACGAAAATGCACTTTCAGCCGTAACAAGAGACGAAGGAGTAGACGGAGCGCTTGTAATTCTTACTCCCCAGTCTATGACCAATGTTCTCGGAACTGCAGAAGCCATAGCAAGGATCGCAAGGCGCTCAAACAAACCTATACTTTGCTGTTTCATGGGGATTTTTGATGTTTCAGCAGGCGTCAAATATCTGCAGGAGCATGGTATTCCGGTTTTTAAATTTCCTGAAAATGCCGCAAAAGCTCTTGGCGCACTTTATAAATATTCTACCTTGATGAACAGGCAGGAGTTGGCGCCATATAGTTTAAAGCATGACAGCAAACGCGCGGCAGAAATCATTGCCCGATGTATTGCTGAAGGAAAGTATAAATTAGGCGAACTTGAAAGCAGCGAATTGCTGGAATGTTATGGTTTTAAAACTCTGCCATCCAAACTTGCAAAGACAAAAGATGAAGCTGCACAAATTGCAGACAGTTTAACTTTTCCTGTAGCAATGAAAATTGTTTCACCGAATATTTTGCACAAAACGGATGCGGGAGGTGTGGTGCTCAGCATTAATAACAAAAATGATGTGTTGAAAACATTTGATGAAATAATGAACAAAGCATTGGAATTTGACGGCAAGGCTGAGATTAAAGGCATTCTGATTCAGCAGATGGCAAAAAAGGGTGCGGAAGTGATTCTCGGTATGAACCGTTATCCAATATTTGGTCCATTGCTGATGGTCGGGCTTGGAGGAATCTTTGTTGAACTTTTCCAGGATGTAGTATTCAGCCTCGCTCCGGTGGAAAGAAACGAGGCCCGAAGAACAATTCGTCAAATAAAAGGATTTAAATTGTTCAAGGGTTTCAGAGGAAGACCTGTATGCGATCTTGAAGCTCTCAACAAATCATTAGTAAGCCTATCCGAAATGTCGATTAACCATGAAGAAATTATGGAAATGGACATAAATCCGATTTTACTGCATGAGGAAGGTGCAGGCGCAACCGTTGCCGATTGCCGCATAATTCTGAAAAAAGAAGATGTCTGAAAGCAGTCTGATATATCCTGTCATAGTTGCAGTTTCCGAATATGAAAGAAATCTTAAGGGAAGAGATAAAGTGCAGGCTTTAAGCTTGCTTGCAAGATCTGCTCTTGAAGTTTCCTGCCGGAAAAGTGGTATAATTTTAGGAGTTCTTAATAAGGATCAAAACGGCGCTCCTGTTCCTTTTGATGGGAACTTCTGGTCTATTACTCATAAAAGTGAATATGCCGGAGGAGTTGTTGCTAAAAAAGCAACAGGGTTGGATATTGAAAAAATCAAGCCTGTTTCAAAAGCTCTTATTGATAAAGTTGCCGGTCCCAAAGAATGGGCGCTTTCAGATTCGTGTAAAGAAATAAATTTTTTTCGTTTCTGGACAGCCAAGGAGGCGGTATTAAAAGCATCCGGCAAAGGCATAAGCGGTCTTTCGGATTGCAGCATCGAAAAGATAATAGATGACAAATCTCTTATTATAAAATACAACAACCAAAAATGGGAAGTTTTACACTATTTTTTTGACGGACATATCGCATCCATTGTTAAAAATGGTTTTGACATAGAATGGACTCTTTTATAAATTTGGGGGTCAGGAGCCGGGAATCAGGAACTAACACCTAACGGCTCAAAATGAAAACAACATGGGAGGTATGATATATGGAAGTTACATTTTATGGAGCTGTTAGAGAAGTTACAGGTTCAATGCATGTAATAACAGCCAATTCGGATAAGGTTATGCTTGATTGTGGAATGTTTCAGGGCCGCAGGAAGGACAGCGAACAAAAAAACAAGGACTTTCCTTTTGATCCGAAATCTATAATTAATCTTGTTCTTTCTCATGCGCATATAGACCATTCCGGCAGAATCCCGCTTTTAGTAAAAAACGGTTTTACAGGCCGAATTTTCTGCACCAGAGCGACTGCCGATGCCTGTGCCTTTCTTCTGGCCGATTCAGCCCACATCCAGGAATCTGATGCCAATTACTTAAACTATAAAACTCTTAGAAATGCTTTGATGTCAAAAAACAAAGGGAAAAACAAGAATAATAAAAAATCCGAAATTGCAATGATGTTGAAGCACGAAGGGCACAAACTTAATGTAGAAAAAATAACTGAACTCATAAAAGAAAATGATCTTGAACGCATCGAACCTCTTTATACTATCGAAGATGCACAAAATTCGCTTGATCAGTTTGATAGCTATCCTTACCGTACTTCATTTGAAATTGGACGGGATATATCATGTATGTTGTTTGAAGCCGGGCACATTCTAGGCTCTGCTGTTTCTTTAATCAAAGCAAATGAAAACGGGCAAGTTTTCAGGATTTGTTATACCGGAGATATCGGAAGATATAACAAACCGATAATAAAAAATCCATGTGCCCTGTTTCCGGAAGAAGACAAAAATATAGATCTTCTTATTATGGAAAGCACCTATGGCGACAGAGAACATGAGGCTATGGAGGATGTAAGACCTCAATTAAAAAAAGTAATAAATGATACGGTAGCCCGCGGCGGATCGATAGTTATTCCGGCTTTTGCATTTGGCCGAACACAGGAGCTTCTTTATATAATTCATGAACTCTATCATGGTGGAGAAGTCCCCAGGATTCCGGTATATGTGGACAGCCCTCTTGCTACAAATATAACCAAGGTTTTCGGTGAGCATCCTGAAGTTTACAGCCAGGAGACAGTTGAAACATTTCTTTCAAAAGGCGATAATCCATTTTCATTCAAAGAGCTGAAATTTGTATCTTCAGTTGATGAATCAATGGTTCTTATGAGGGACAACACTCCGCATATAGTACTTTCAGCTTCAGGTATGTGCGAAGCAGGAAGAGTGCTTCATCATCTTCGTTATAAAATGCATAACCCTAAAAATACAATTCTTTTGGTAGGTTTTATGGCCCAGAATACGCTCGGACGGCGTATTCATGATCAGGGGCTTGAGTACGAAAAATCGGGAAGAAAAGGCGAACCGCCTGTTCTGAAATTACTGAACAAAGAATACCCGTTAAAAGCTCATGTTATCGAATTGGGCGGGTTCAGCGCTCATGGTGATAAAAATGAAATGCTGCGATTTTTAAAAGACTCGAAACTTAAAATTAAACAAATTGCAATCGTCCATGGAGAAGAAGAACAATCCATAGCTTTTGCCGATTTTTTAAACAAGAACGGATATTCCACTGTGATTCCTGAACCGGGTAAAACGCTTAAATTGACTTAGAATGAATCCGAACAATAGCGAGTTTTCACTTCCAGCTTCATTTTTTGCAGTCTTTCTCTGTGTTATTTTTGGCGCAAACTATGTTGCCGTGAAAGTAGGTCTTTCCGGAATAGGCACATTTACTTTGGCGGCATTGCGCTTTACTATCGCATCGCTTTCTATAGCATTGTGGGCGAAAATAACCGGTCAATCCTTTTCATTAAAAAAGGGTCAGATTCGGTATATCATAATACTAACGGTTATTTTTTCGGTCCAGCTCTCCCTTTTTTATCTTGGAATGAGCAAAACAAACGCTGCTCACGCAACTCTTGTCTCTAATTTTGTGCCGTTTTTCATATTGTTTCTTTCACATTATTTTATTCCTGATGACAAAATTACAATAAGAAAATTTTTTGGAATACTGCTTGGGTTCTTAGCTATCATTCTGATTTTTTTTGGAAAGGAAAAAGGAGCGGCCAGTCTTAAAGAAGGCGATCTCATTATTCTTGCGGTTACTTTTATATGGGCCTGCAACACGGTTTTTGTTAAAAAAATCATAAACGATTTTCATCCATTTCAGCTTGTATTGTACCCGATGATATTTTCCCTGCCCTTCTTTTTTACGGAAGCATTTTTATTGGATGAAAGGATGTTCTTTAATATAAATCCAAATGTAATTGGTGCCCTGTTATATCAAGGTATTGTTACCGCCGCATTCGGATTTGTTGCATGGAACAATCTTCTTAAAATTTATGGAGCCACTTCTCTGCATTCATTTATTTTTATAATTCCTATCAGCGGAGTTATCATAGGCGGCCTGCTGATTGATGAACCTGTTACATATAATATAGTTTTTGCCCTTGTTCTGATTGCTTCCGGGATTATGGCGGTTCACTATAAACCAGCCAAATCAACAGTATCCCCATTTGGCAGGAGCATGTAAAATATATCTTGCATTGTTGTCCAGTTAGTCGCTTTATAGTTCCTTTGCGCAATACATATGCTGGGTAGTGCCAATCTTCTCTACGATACCCTTTTCAACAAGTCCCATAAGGTCGCAGGATGCGGTACGTTTTGCCACACCTATAAGCTTTTGGTACAGTATTTAGCTTCAAGTTTTATCGTTACAAAAAAGTTAAGAACCTATTTGACCTCATGGCCTTTCTGAATCTGAAGCATGATATATTCTCCCCAACAAAGTTTTAAACCTGACTGTGATATATAAAAATATCTCAAAGTGAGAGACAGTGAAGGAATCGAAATAAAAAACAGCAATTCACCATCTAAATGATTTCAAATAATCATGTTGTTGAAAATTACGGTTTGAAAGAGAGTAACCACTGAACTCACTGGTTTTTACGGAGCGGAACGGAGTAAAAATCCAGTGCGGTGATTTGGGCATTTGATTGTGCGCGTTTTAATTCTTATTATACCCTTCAAAATATTCCTCACTACATTATTGTTTGATAATCAGCTTTTCAAGGGCGTTTTAATTTTTATACTGCTCAAAGGTTGCTGCTTTAAGTTCAAACTTTTGTATATGGCTTGCTGATTGATTGTTGGGATACTACTGTTTCTAATATTTATTGTTGATTCATCTTCAGTTTTAAAACTTGTTGTCACCCTTACATGATTGCTCAATATGTTCCTGATTGTCTTCCAATTATAATGGATTTTGTTTTGCCGCAATTTCCTTAAAATTCCTGCAAGAATATGATACGCAAGAACCGTGATGAAGATGTGTGCTGTGGTTGTATCATCTCTTTTATGATGAATGGGCCTTAAGCCTAAATGAGATTTCATGCTCCTGAAACTATCTTCTATAGTTGTCAGAGACATATGAATTTTCGAAATCTCTTCTTCCTAAAGATCAATGCGATTCGTCCGAAGGACATATTCCCCGACTTTTATTTCTTTCGCCTTGCCGTTGGGAATTTTGATGTAATCGATTTGCTTTACTTTCCCAACGGCACTCTCAACGGTTATATCGTAAAGACTGCCGACACCATATCGTTCCTTGAGCCCGCCACCGGAAAGCAAAGCCTTCCTTTCCGGTGCTGGTTGATTTGATTAACTGTTTTTTCAAAGAACAAAAGCCAAACCTGGCTTGGATCGGGTAGATTTTCCTACCCGATCCTGTGAATAGTTACTATTGTTTCTGGTCTGTTTGACTCTTGTTGTGCTGCCTGTTTTGTATAATCTCTTTACCCGCGATATTAAATGATTCATGAACTTTGATCAAAGCAGCCCTTCAGCTTAACATCCGGGATGGAGCTTCCCCCAATGTTTCCCATCAAAGGTCAATAAATTCATTATGCCTGATTTTGCCCCCGCTCAGGTGGATATTCCGCTTGATTCCGGCCACTCATTCCGCTCCATTCCGGCCACCTATTCCGGAATAAATCGGCCACCCATTCCGGAGCATTCCGGCCACCTGTTCCGGGACAAATCGGCCAC
>JAHIFE010000068.1 GCA_018901125.1 Pseudomonadota bacterium
CCAGTTTCAAAACGTCCCATTTTGGCCGATCTCTGCGTTGGATGAAAATTTTAATCCTCGAAATACTCCATGTATTCCTGCGGTTAAAATTTTCATCCGCCTTGACCTTGACCAAACTGAAACGTTTTGAAAGTGGCTCCTGGGAAATGATCTTAAATAAAATATATAATCAGTTTTGTATTTACGTCTATACCTAAAATTATGTATTTTACTTGAATTGACTGATTTATCAGGTTACCGCTATCTGTTTAGATAGCTCTTTGAATTTTTTTTATTGCATTAATTCAGACTCTATCATAATCAGGCGATATAACAAACTAACTTATTTTCTTAATGGAAATTTTTTTCATTATTCTTATTTTTTCATACAGCAAGGAAAGATATCTGATGCATTGTTCTGTTGGGTTGCCATGGATAAAAATTCATAACTTGTTACAAAAGGTCGGGAATGAGCGGACGCCAAAAGAACTTTGCCTACAGATGTTAAACAAAATCTATTCGCTAATCCCGTACGATCAGGCTCTTATATACTTTTTGAACGATAAAGGGAAAGTATATGACCAGGTTCTTTTAGGGGTTGGGCCAAAATGGAGTAAAGCATATCTCGAATATTATTCTAAAATAGAGGACAGCAGATATTCATATTTGAAATTCCATGAGGGATTGAAAGATTGGAGTAAATATGGAAACGGCGAATTTATAACTGATTTTATCAAACCTCAGAGAATTAATTATAGCGTAGGTTATAGATTTTATAGCCCAGACCATTGTATCAAAAGCATTATTTCAATAGACCGAACTAGTTCTTATGGATTTTCGCAACTGGAAATGGAAATATTGAGTATAATACAGACTCATATAGCAAACCTGCACACGAATCTGTTCGTTGCTCCATCAGCAAATAGTAATTGTACTATATTTTCGAAGTCCGAAGAGCCGCTCACTAAAAGAGAATCGGAAATAGCGGGATTATTATGCAAAGGGATGACTCCAATTCAAATCGGTAAAAATTTATTTTTAAGCCGGCAAACTGTATATAAACACATAGCAAATATTCATAAAAAGCTAAATGTGTCTAACCGTCAGGAATTACTTTTAAAGTTGTTAAATAGGGGTGGGAATGGGGATAAAGGATTGTCAACTGCCTTCCAAGCCAAAAGCCTTGCTTCGATACCTGTCACCCGCTAATCTTAAAAAAATCATCAGATTATTATCATCGTTTCCTTGCTGATCATTCCATACTTCTTTAGGCAATCGAGATAGCGATAAATAACCTGTTGAAGATAAGGCTGCCAGAATCCATACAGTCTTGAAAAATTTAGAAGAAGGTCTTAAAGTAGTCTTCCACGCATCAGATGTCTTACGGCGTCTGTGCACAGCTGTGCCTCAAAACCTCCTCCAGGAACGCCCAAGGGCAACGAAATTCGCAACACCCTCCCTGAAATGGACGATGTTGGCATCAAACCCCGTAAACTTCGGTCATCAAGTCCTGTCTCAATACAATATCTTGTGACAAAACCTGTTTGACAAACAAAGACCGCTATCTGCATCCTTAAGCCACACAAAAGTAATTTATATCAATTAATTATATATTTTATGTATTCATGCGGATAAAATTTTCGCCAGCCTTGACCTTGACCAAATTGAAACATTTACAAACTGACTAAAGTTGATAATAATTATTTTTTGCCATAACTATATATTCGTGCTATTTTATTTAAAGTTCAAGTTCATGTCTATAGTACTTATAATTTTTAACAGTTACTTCGACACATCAATCAACTCTTAGTTGCTTCAATTTCAATTTTTTTTAAATAGCGATACTGGGTAATAAATTTTTTAAATAAATATAAAAATTATTCTTGATTATTTCTTGTTAGGAATTATTATCATTAATATAGGTATGAAAAATGAGTATAATTTATTAGGAGGGTAGAAAATGTCATCCATAAAAGGAACAAAAACAGAAAAAAATCTTATTGCTTCATTTGCCGGTGAATCCCAGGCCCGCAATCGCTATACATATTTTGCAAGTAAAGCAAAAAAAGAAGGGTATGAGCAGATCGCCTTTATTTTCGAAGAAACGGCAAACCAGGAGAAAGAACATGCTAAACGGTTTTTTAAATTTCTTGAAGGCGGAGAAGTTCAAGTTTCGGCTTTATTTCCAGCAGGAGTAATAGGTACAACACTTGAAAACCTTAAAGCTTCTGCTGCCGGGGAATACCACGAGCACTCAGTCCTTTATCCTGATGCTGCTAAAACAGCAAGAGAAGAAGGATTTGATAATATTGCCGATGTATTTGAAAAAATCTCTGTAGCGGAAAGACAGCATGAAAAAAGATACAGAGATCTTATTGCTAATATAGAAGCAGATCAGGTTTTTAAAAGAAAAGAAAAAACGGTCTGGCGCTGCAGGAATTGTGGATATCTCCATGAAGGAAACGAAGCGCCTGATTTGTGCCCGGCATGTGATCATCCACAGGCACATTTTGAGCTTCTTGGCGAAAATTACTGATTTACGGGAACAAAGAAAGATAAATTACGCTAATATCCATTTTACATTTAATCTTTTAAGGAGAGGAGTAGAAACATGGCAAAAAGGCTTGAGGTATACAAATGTGAAGTATGCGGACATATAATTGAAATATTACATGGCGGAGCCGGGGAACTGGTATGCTGCGGGAAACCCATGAAACTTATTGTTGAAAATACCGTAGATGCTGCAAAAGAAAAGCATGTTCCTGTTATTGAAAAAATATCCGGGGGCATCAAAGTCAAAGTCGGAAGCGTTGCTCATCCGATGGAAGAAAAGCATTTTATTGAATGGATAGAAATTATTGCTGATGGTAAAGTCTATCGTCAATACCTGAATCCGGGTCAGGCCCCTGAAGCCATTTTCAACATAGATGCCAAAGAAATTACCGCAAGAGAATATTGTAATCTTCATGGATTGTGGAAAGCATAAAAGCATTAAGGAGGAAATACTATGTCAAGCTGGAAATGTCAAAAATGTGGTTATATGTTTGAAGCAGATGCCCCACCTAACGAATGCCCGTCATGTAAGGAAAAGTGTGAATTTGTTGATAACACATGCTATACTCCGGATTGTGATGCAGGAGGCATTGATCCCAGAATAAAATAAATAATATACTAAACGAAGTAATCTATTATTACTCAATATATTTATAGGAGGTGATTTATTATGCCTAAAGCTCTTATTGCCTACGCTACAAGGACCGGTAAAACGAAACAAATAGCTGAATTAATAGCTGAAGGACTTCGTATTGCCGGTGCTGATGCGTCTGTTCTAAATGTAAATGAAATAAAAAATGAAAGCGCTCTTGAAGGATATGATGCGTATCTATTCGGATCTGCGACCTACCACGGCGATATGATACAGGGTATGAAGACCTTTTTGTTCCTTGCAGAAAAAGCAAATCTGGCAGAAAAGAAAGGCGGTTCCTTCGGAGCTTTTGGATGGAGTGGTGAAGCACCGGACCGTATCTTTGATACAATGAAAAATATTTTTAATATGGATATGGTAAGCAGCGCTCTTCGGTTAAAATCCAGTACGTTGGAGGGAGGGGCAAAAATGGCCCAGGATTACGGTCGCGAAATAGCCCAAAAACTTGGTCTTTAATATTTTAACTTTTGTATTTAATAAATCTTAAGAATAAGGAGAATACTATGACTACACCTCAGCATTGCCCCGGATTTCAACAATTAAAACATCTTGAGTCTTTTATGTGTTCATGTCCTTCCTGCGGGAAAAAGATCGAAATATTTTCCGATGAATTTGATAAAAAACATAAATGTGACTCCTGCGGTAAAGATATCGATTTTACAAAATGCACACTTGAGGGTAAAGCCTAATATTACATTGACAGGAGGCGATCATGGATATTGTGATGCTGTCACGCCTGCAGTTTGCAACAGCTACCATGTTTCATTTTCTGTTTGTCCCATTAACGCTTGGGCTTTCAGTTCTAATGGCTGTAATGGAAACAAAATATGCTCTAATCGGCGGTTTGTTATTTGTTCTGCTTTTTCTGTTTCACGGGGCTATCTGGCTGGCCATAAAAACTGAAGGGAATCTTCATAAAAGAGCACGCTCAACTGCAATATGGCTCTGGCCTTTTATTTTGATTTGCGCTGTATTATTTCTTGGAGCAAGCTGGCCTTATACAAAGCTTTTTGACAATTTCATTAAACACCCAGTACTTTTTTTGGAAATATTGCTGATTGTTTCAGCCTTATTTGCTTCAAGAATATTCATTAAAAGAAAAAATTATTTTAAAGCCTGGTTTACATCATCAGTTACAATTGTGGGGGCGGTTTTTTTCGGCATAATAGGTTTATATCCGAATATACTACCTTCAAACCTGAATGCCGATTTTAATGTTACAGCTTTTAATTCATCTTCCAGCCCGCTTACCTTTCAGGTATGGACATATAATCTTTTTAAAGGAAAAATAACAGAAGAAGATCTTTCTTACGAAGAAGCATACTAACTAACCCGGCCTATTCTTGCAGGCTTTGGAATAAATTAATATGGAGAAATTGTTATGCTGGTTCTTGGTATAATGGGCAGTCCCAGAAAAAAAGGAAACACTGAGCATTTGCTTTCACTTTTTATGAACGAAGTTGAAAAAACCGGGAGTAGAACACATATTGTTGAAGTGGGAAAAAAGAATATCAAACCCTGCTTTGGAGATGGTGTTTGCGAAAAAAAAGGATTCTGTCATATAAAAGATGATATGAATGAAGTTTATTCTCTTTTGCGTGAGGCTGATATTATAGTACTTGCAACACCGATGTTTTTTTATAATGCACCAGGCCAGACAAAGTCCCTTATAGACAGAAGTCAGGCTTTATGGGCAAGAAGATACAGATTTAAGCTTGATGACCCAGGCTATAAAATAAAGAAAGGGTTTCTTCTTGCCCTGGGTGCTACCAAAGGTAAAAATCTTTTTGAGGGAATAAATCTTACTGCTAAGTATTTTTTCGATGCAGTTAGCGCATCGTTTGAAGGTAGTTTGACCTATCGTAAAATCGAAAACATAGGAGATATGGAAAAACATCCTACTGCTTTACAGGATGTTAAAGATGCTGCCGAAAATATTTTAAAGCCATATCTTACCAGAAAGAAAATCTTATTCGCCTGCAGAGAAAATGCATGCCGGAGCCAGATGGCAAGCGCCTTTGCCCGATATTTTGCCGGTGATAAAATAGATGCATTAAGCGGCGGCAGCGCTCCGGCCGATGCGGTAAATCCGGTTATGATTGAAGCCATGCACGAGAAGGGAATAGATATGGCTTTTCGCAAACCCAGATCAATTGATGAGGTTGTATCAAAGGAGAAACCGGATATTATTATTACAATGGGATGCAAGGAAGAATGCCCCTTTGTTCCCGGAGCTAAGATGGAAAACTGGGAATTGCCCGATCCTTCCGGTAAACCCATAGAGTTTATGCGTGAGATTAGAGACGAGATAGAAAAAAGAATTATGGATTTGAATAATTCATTATGAAAAAACAATAAAAAACATCAAAAAGGAGATGGTAATATGGATAAGTATGTATGTAATGTTTGTGGTTATGTGTATGATCCTGCGGCAGGAGATCCTGACAGTGGCATAAAACCCGGAACAAAATTTGAAGATCTGCCCGACAGCTGGCAATGCCCGATTTGCGGTGCTTCAAAATCTGATTTCGAAAAAGAATAAGTTCAGGCCAGGTGCCCTTTTATTGCTGAACCCAAATCCGGCAAAAAAGGGCACTTTTGTTTAACATTAAGTATTATTTCAGGAATATAATATGAAACCTGTCCAAATCGCAAAAGACATTTATGATGTTGGTGTTAACGACTGGAATATAAGGGATTTTCACGGCTATTCCGTCGATTTCGGAACAAGTTATAATTCTTTTTTAATAGTTGATAAAAAGATAGCTTTAATAGATACGGTTAAAGCAGAATTTGCCGATCAGCTGATCGAAAATATATCTAAAATCATTGATCCTAGTAAAATTGATTATGTTATCAGCAATCATACGGAAATGGATCACTCCGGCGGGTTGCCCCGTTTGATGCACCGGGTAGGTGAGGATAAACCCCTTTATTGTTCGAAAATGGGGCAAAAAAATCTATCCTGCCATTTCAGGCAGAAGTGGAATTATCATCCGGTAGAAAATGGTGAAGAACTTTCGCTTGGGAATAAAACCCTTACATTTCTCGAAACAAGAATGCTTCACTGGCCGGACAGCATGTTTACATACCTTAAAGAAGATAAAATTCTCTTTTCAAGTGATGCTTTCGGTCAACATTATGCCGGAACGGAAAAATTTGATGATGTTATAGGTCATGTTATTATGCCGCATGCAAAAAAATATTTTGCAAATATTCTTTTGCTGTATGCCCCGCTGATTTTAAAGCTGGTTGAAGATGTTGCCAATCTCAAACTTGAGTTTAATATGATATGTCCCGATCATGGCATATTATGGCGAAAAGATCCGGGAAAAATCATTAATGCTTATATTGAGTGGAGCAGTCAGAAAGCTAAAAACAAAGCCATAGTTATTTACGATACCATGTGGCACAGCACTGAAAAAATGGCAGATGCAATTGTAGCAGGTTTAGTTGAACAGGGTATTGAGGCAAAACCCTACCATTTAAGAAAATGGAACCGAAGCGATATAATGACACAGGTACTTGATGCAAAGGCTATCATTGTAGGATCACCAACATTAAACAATGGCCTGTTTCCTACGATAAGTGACTTTTTAACTTACATGAAAGGGCTTAAGCCAAAAAATAAAATTGGTGCGGCTTTTGGCTCCTATGGCTGGAGCGGAGAGTCTGTAAACATTATTAAACATGAACTTGAATTAATGAATATTGAAATTATTGATCCAGGCGTAAGGTTCCAATATGTGCCAGACAATGATTGTATCGAAGCATGCATTGGAATGGGAAAAAGGATCGGAAAATTAATAAATGAAAGTACCGGTTGTTGAACTTGGAGAATGTATACTCTGTGGGATTTGCATCGATCTGGTTCCGTCTGTTTTTAAACTCAGCAGCGCCGGATATGTCGAAGTCTCCGATCTGTCAGCCTATCCGGAAGCTGATGTTAACGAAGCAATAAAAAACTGTCCTTCGGACTGTATATCATGGGATCAATTATAGTAACGCATGAAAAACAAAAGCTTAAAAAAAAGATCCATGAAATTTTGTCAAACCAGGATTTTGATCAAAAAATCAGCGAAGTGCTTCTGTTGCCCGGAAGAAAGGTTGTAAACTATCTTATTTCTCATCTTTACAGTAAAGAAGAGCTGATCAAATGGCGGGCGGTCACAGCAATAGGAGAAGTTGTTTCAGCTCTTGCAGAGACTGACCTGGAATCCGCACGTGTTGTTATGCGCCGCCTCATCTGGAATTTAAACGATGAATCCGGCGGAATCGGCTGGGGATCTCCTGAAGCCATGGGAGAAATTATTGCAAGACATGACAGGCTTGGAGAAGAATACAACCGCATTTTGATTTCCTATATAAACAAAAAAGGAAACTTTCTTGAAAACGAAGTACTTCAGCAGGGAGTAATATGGGGGATAGGCAGGGTTGCCGGCATAAAGCCACAGCTTATGGAGGAGTCTTTTTCTTTCCTTATACCTTATATTAATTGCAACGATTCTTCACTCCGCGGTCTCGCAGCATGGGCAATGGCGGCGATAGATCCTGTAAAGGCAAATCCTAATTTTCTGCACATAAAAAATGACGATTCAATTGTAAGGATATATATAAATGGCAAACTATCTGAATTTATAATTAAACAGATAGCAAACAATACACATCGAATAGCGAATAACGAATAGCGGAAATTGTTGTTCGTTATTTGCTATTCGAAATACTATCATAATGGAGAACTTATTTATGAAAAAAATTTTCAAACTTATATCATGGTTATCCGTATTTCTTTTTCTTTCATTAGGCACCGCTTATGCCAATAAAGCTTCTGTGACGATTGATGTGCCTTATTCTGCTGTAAAAGATACTGAAGTTACGATCAAGTTGAATATAATGCATAACGGCAACAATATATTTCATCATACTGAGTGGGTATATGTTAAAGTTAATGGAAAAGAAATCGCAAGATG
This sequence comes from Pseudomonadota bacterium, assembly GCA_018901125.1. Taxonomy (GTDB): domain Bacteria; phylum Desulfobacterota; class Desulfobacteria; order Desulfobacterales; family RPRI01; genus RPRI01. The sequence continues at coordinate 8,155 of JAHIFE010000068.1, forward strand.
GGATTTTTCAATGACAAACTTGCCTGAAACGGAAAATTTTACAAGAGAAGTTAAATATACAATAAATGAGCCGGTACAGATTGAAGCGGAAGCAAGCTGTAACATTCATGGAAGCGGCGGGATAACAAAAGCCGCCATCGATATAAAATAACATTTTTTGGAGATTTTACCATATGACAATCGGAGGTGTTTCAATAATTCTGATTGGAGGATTGATTAATTTCGGCTTGCTTTTATTCCAGCTTTTGTCAGGCCTGCATTATATCAGAGTGCCTTTAGGGGTGCATAAAAAAACCGGGATTGCCCTTGTGATTTTTGCCTTTATCCACGGCTTGCTGGGCATTTTAGCACATTAAAGAAAGTCACTAATTTCTTTATCCCCCTTTCCGTTTTGCTGATTAATCAATATATCAATCTCCGTAAGACCGTTCCCGAATAGATTTCATGTTCAGAAACAAATTTGCCAGATCCAATTCTCTTTGTTGCTTACATACAGACATATCAAAGGTTTTGAATCAAGCAAATATCCTGTGGGTTTGGTGAGATATCTGGAAAAATCAATTTTTGTGGCGAGTTTTTATTACAATCATGAACTTTAGGAGGTTAGGAAAAATTCAGATTAAAATTTGGAATCATCTAAAAGCAGATCTTCCTTTTTAAGTTGTATCTGAAAAGCCTATTGATTTAATTAAGGCGAAGTGTTACCAGAATTTACGAATAGTTGCTCATTATATAAATTAATTTATTTTGACGTTTTCTGGAAAAAAATCCGTTATCTCATTTTACTATTTCAAAAGGATTTAATATGACAGGATATAATAAAGCTCCAATCTTCAGATAATTGAAGCATGGGGCTTTTGTTTTTTTAAATATTGTGAACTATCAAAACCTGGAAGTGCAAACTTGTGGTGCCAAGTTTACACTTCAATTTGACGGGGCACGGAATATACGCCTATATCGGAAATCGGAATGCTCACAACTTTTTAAATTTAACATTTATTTGCGTTATTATTAATTGGCTATACAATAAGTTGCTTGAGTAATTTGAAAAGTAAAGGTCGTCCCCGATATCCCCCCGATCAAGAAGTCAACGCAAAGTTAAAAAAAGATGGCTGGATTGTACTTCGTTTTTGGGAGAAGGATATAAAAAAAACATAACAGCTATAGCAGATCAAATTGAGAAAGTAATCATCAAGGCGGATAAGAGCAAGCCTCGCCCCTCTTCTGGCCTTTGTTCCCATATAAAGTAAATTTACAATGACAATTGAATCATGGAAGATAAAGACATGCCATCTCATCCTCTAACATTTCGAATCAGTTCTGCCTTGAAAAATATCATTGGCAGGGAGCTAATCACTGATGACTTTATTGCTGTTTTTGAGTTAGTAAAAAACTCCTTCGACGCTCATGCCACCAAGGTGACAATCACTTTTGATGAGGATATGATCATAATCAAGGATGATGGCAAGGGAATGACACACGACGATCTTAAAAATAAGTGGCTTTTTCTTGCTTATTCAGCCAAGAATATAGGAACAGAGGACGATGACCTGAACTCCGAAGCGCTCAAGGATTATAGAAACAAGATCCAGCAAAAGCGATTCTATGCAGGAGCAAAGGGCATAGGACGGTTCTCGTGTGACAGGTTGGGGAACAAGCTTAATTTAATTACCAGAAGTGCGGCTATCAATTCCTCAATTGAGAAGCTTGTTGTTGACTGGAAGGATTTTGAGAAAGACCCCACCGATGAGTTCATAAATATCAAGATAACACACACTAATCACGAGAAGGCTGGGTATCCATCGTTTCGGCACGGAACAATACTGGAGATCTCAGGGCTTGGATCAGAATGGAGCCGCACGAAGATCAATGATCTAAAGCATTCCCTTGAAAAACTGATCAACCCGTTTGAAGCTCTGGATGCTATAGCCCCCAAGAAGCCAGCATTCAGCATCGAAATAAAGTGCGATAGGGAGCTTGCTGAGGACAAAATAACGACAAAAGCAAGAGATAGGATAAACGGACCTGTCAGTAATATTGTATTCGAGACCCTGAATGTCAAGACTACCCATATTCTCACGAAAATAAATGAGAATGGAGATCATATTATCACTGAATTTGTGGACAGGGGAACCCTAATTTATAAAATTCAGGAAGAGAATAAGTCCCAGCGGTTGAAAAATATAACCTTTCACCTGTTTTATCTCAACAGAGCCGCCAAAGCTAGTTTTAAAAAACAGATGGGAATCGACGGCGTCGCCTTTGGCTCCATTTTCCTCTACAAAAACGGTTTCAGAGTTTACCCCTTCGGGGAAGAAGGAAAAGATACCCTCCGCATTGACCGCAGAAAGGCACAAGGGTATTCTAGATATCTTGGAACAAGAGACCTGATTGGCAGGATCGAGATTATCGATGAAGAAGGGCTCTTCAAGGAAACATCCAGCAGAACTGGCGGGTTGATAGAGACCCCATTATACGATGAACTGGTCGATAGCTTCTGGGTTTGCTTCAAAAGGCTGGAACGCTACGTTGTCGGGGTTCAATGGGAGTTAAAGGATCTTAGCGAAACAGACAAGGACAGCCCAGATACCTCGGTACTAGAGACCCCCCGTGCGAAGGCACTGATTCTGGAAATAGTCTCACGCCTATCAGCTTCAGAGGATGTTGACCTGCTTGAATACAACAAGGACTTCCTGAACATTATTGAGAGTAAGCTGGAAGAGGCTGAGCCCAAAGCTTTAAAGGATCTATCACGGCTGGCTATAAAAACGGATGACGCAGCATTCCATGCGGAAATCCTCAAGGCAGAGAAACACATAGAAAAGATCTTCAAGGAAAGGCAAGAGGCTGAGGAAAGAGCGGCGGCGGCTGATGAAGCCCGAAGGGAGGCAGAAGAAAAGCTCAAAAGGGAGAAGGAAAAGAACACCTTCTTGCTTGCAACACGTCGCGGCGTAAGCAAGGATGCTCAGGGGTTGATCCACAATATCAAACTTGTTTCCAGCAACATAAGAGCGACCATAGCCATTCTCCTGAGGCGCGTTGCGGAAGGCAAGATCACAAAAGAGGATTTACTCCAAAGATTGACGGACATTAAGTTCAGCAACGAGAAGGCCATGAAGATCAGCGAGCTGATCACGCGCTCCAACTTTAAGGAACAAGCAGCCAAGCAAAAGATCGATCTTTTCAAGTACGTTAAGCAATACATAGGCATTTACGGCAATATTTATGAAAAGACCGCAAGCAACACCCCTGTTGAATTTGAATTTCACAACGACGGGTCAAGCTTCTGGACCAAGGTCAGCGTGCTGGAACTTTCCATTATACTGGATAACCTCATTTCCAACTCGATCAAGGCCGAAGCCGGAAGGATCAATGTCGATATGGAAACTGGCGAAGAGGGCGATTGCATTCTCCTGTTTTCTGATGATGGCAATGGTCTTGCGAGGGCATACTTGAAGGACCCGGAACAAATCTTTGAACTCGGAATAACAAGCACCGTAGGTGGTTCTGGGATAGGGCTGTACACTGCAAGGAAAGCCCTCAAAAATATGAAAGGCGACATACGCTTCATGGGCAATGGCCTCGTTCTGAAAGGCGCATCATTTAAGATTACTTTTGGGGAAATAACAAATGGATAAACAATGCCTATTCATTGATGACGATCCTGATGAAGTTAAAAGCGTTCTGAAAAACCTTACCGAAATTGGCAGTAAAAAAGGTATCACAATAAAATGCGACCTATTAGGGCTGACAGATGAGTTCTATAATAGTTCCATGGAGCTTGACCCCGAAAAAATCAAGGCCAAGCTCCATGGAGAACTCATGGACAAATACAAGTACGATCTTGTTGCATGCGATTTTAATATTGAGGATGAAAACTTAAATGGCCTTGATATCGTGAGGATAGTAAGGGAGAAAAACAGGAACTGTGCGGTAATACTTTACTCTGGAGATCTTGACAGGATAGCCACCCATATCGCACACCTTCCTACCCAAAAGGACAGGTACAAAAAAATCAAGACAATCGTCGACTGCAAAATTACAGACTTCATGGATAGGAGTGCTGGCTATGAAGCTCACCTTATTCATATATTAAAGAAACAAATCAGGCTTGAAGTAATAATTGAAAAGAAATTGCGGGAACATGGTGATTTGAAATTCAATCATGGTTATGAAAAGTTTCTTGGAAAATCTCTTAAAGAGATTGCTCATGAAATCGAAATTGAATCAGATCATGGAAATATGTTCACGCAGGAGATAATAGAACGTGGCATAGCCCACATGATCGAACTTAACAGCCTTGAGTAACATGCATCCACGCATAGTCGGAATACATCCAATTGACGGTGACTTGCGATTCCTAAAAAAGATGGTTCGCTTATTGGACAATGAGCTTGGCAGCGACTTCAAATACCTAAGATTAACAAACAACCGTTTATCCCATGCCAAGTGCAAAGACTCAATCAGGGGAGCAGGTCCTTATGATACCCTCCTTTTTTTATGCCATGGCAGATCGACTGGAATACTAGGATGCAATTTCATGCCACAGATATCTAAACATCCTAGAAGATATGAACACGGGGAGCTACTCTCCAATGGCAGCTTTGATGCACTTAGGGATAGGAAAGTGTTCTGCATGACCTGCGATTCCAATAGCTTTGCTGAAGTGGCCATACGTGAAGGAGCAAGGGTTTTTGTAGGTTTCGGCAATATTTATTTTGACCGCAAGGACTTGATAGAAACAGGCAAGTGGAGCAAGAATGTTGTCGACATAACGAAACACCGGTTAAGAGAATGCGTGCTTTCAGCAATATTATATGCTTGGGAGAAAAATCTTACATACTCACAATGCATATATCGTATCAAGCTATTGATAAATATTGCAAATGACAACTTGATTCTGGGCTACAAACACCATAGAGGAAAGAAATTCTATCACCGGGCCGCAGACAATCTTCAACTCATAAAGGAAGGAATCAGGGTTTGGGGTGATGGGGATCTCAGGCTTTATGATTAAAATTCGAAGTTATTATAAAGGGATTGATTTTCAATTATGTAATGTTCCTTTTTTTCCTGGACAAAATGTTTATTTCCTGTGACAATAGAGAGTAACTAACTATTTTTTTCATAATCGACTATGCAATCAAACAATATACCAACTTTTTTGGACGTCTTTTCGGGGTGTGGCGGCTTGTCTCTCGGCCTGTTTTCTGCCGGGTGGCAAGGCATATTTGCAATAGAGAAAAACCCAGACGCCTTTTCCACCTTAAAACATAATTTGATCTCCCCTAAGGTTTCAAGATACAGGTTCGACTGGCCTGAATGGCTCTGTCAGAAACCCATGGAAATTTCTACCTTGCTTGAAAACCACAAAAATGATTTAGTTTCCCTTCAAGGGAAGGTGGACCTAATTGCTGGTGGCCCACCGTGCCAGGGTTTCTCGTCAGCCGGAAAGAGGGACCCAAATGATCCACGCAATTCATTGACTGAGGAATATATCCAAGTCGTTAGTCTCGTGCAGCCAAGATTCCTGCTTATCGAGAATGTAAGAGGTTTCAATGTTGCCTTCAAGGCACGCAGTGAATCAGGGAAGAACGCTAAACCTTACTCACATTTAGTTCGGGAGAAATTAGAAAGTCTTGGGTATTCAGTTTTTACGGCCACGATATGCTGTTCAAATTTTGGAGTGCCCCAGCATCGCAAGCGTTTCATAATGATTGCCATCAGGGAAAATGACCCAGCCTTAAAGACTCTTGGAGATAAAAATCCAATTGACCTCTTATTGAATAAAGCACCAGGCTTCAGGTTCGGGAAAGGTCTACTCGCAGGCATTAAGACATCTGCAAAAGCCGCAATTTCCGACCTTGAGACAACAAGGCACGACTTGATTCCCCATATAGGTGCATACAAGGGTTTTAAGCAGATCAGATACAATGAACCTGAAGAACTCAGTGAATATCAAGAACTAATGCGTATCGGAATGAACGAAAGTGCACCCAACAGCATGCGATTGGCCAGACACACCGAGTCGGTTACGGAACGCTTTAAGGATATCCAGCTCATTGCTTCACGGGGAAAATGCCTTACTCCTGCAGATCGGAAACTGCTTGGGATAAAAAAGCACTCCATCACACCCCTTCATCAAAACTTGCCATCTGTTACGGTAACAACATTGCCAGATGATATTTTGCATTATTCGGAGCCAAGAATCCTAACGGTAAGAGAAAACGCCAGGCTACAATCCTTTCCTGACTGGTTTGAGTTTCAAGGTAAATACACAACTGGCGGAAAGAAAAGGAAGGTTGAATGCCCACGTTATACTCAGGTCGGAAATGCAGTACCTCCCTTGCTGGCTGAGGCACTTGGTTCACTACTCATTGAATTAAGGGGAGGCAATAGGGTCGCATCTTAACGGGCTGTTGCCCAAACTCCATTTCGCAAAAAGGGGATAGTGCGGGGCGCCCTTTAGTTTTTCAGTTTCTTTTAATTCAAGCCATACTACGCATATTTTTTTTAAATTTTCGGTTAAGATGTTTTTCACATATCACAGTTTCTCTAAAACCTGTGATAAGAAGAATTTTTGTGGGTTCTTTTCCTGGGGTAATATTTTTTGATTTCACCTAACCATATAAAATTTTTACAGCGATATTCCTTTTGTCTGCTGTATATTAGAAACATGGCATCTTAATTCATGGGCATATATATTTTGCGCAGGCATCATCGGATTCCCATGCTGTTACACTGGAAACCTTTACCGTAGGATCATCAATTCTATTTTCAAGTTCTTGCGCAATTCTCATCGCAATGGTTTCGGATGATGGATTGAGTCCTTTAAACCACTCAAGTTCATTTAGAAATTTATGGTCAAGCTCTGCTATTATTTCAGATAAAATTATTTTTAAAATTCCAAAATCTATTATAACTCCGGCATCATTTAATTTATTACCTGTCACGCATACTTCGATCTTCCAGTTATGGCCGTGAAGATTCTCACACTTTTCGGCTACCAATTTAAGCTGGTGAGCTGCAGAAAAATTAGTTATAATTTTAAGTTCAAACATTTGTGATCGATCCTTGTTTATTTGGAGGTGCTTGCCGATACACTCTGCAAAATATTTTTTAATTTGGTTGAAAACTTATTAGATTCAAGTTCAGCAAATTCCTTTAAAAGCGCTTCCTGTTTTTTTGTAAGATTGGTAGGTGTCTTTATGTTCAACAGAATAATCAGATCTCCACGCACATGGTTTCTTAGGTGGGGAATGCCTTCGCCCTGCAGACGTATAACATCTCCAGGCTGAGTTTCCTTGGGAATAGTTATATTTTTTTTGCCGTTTAAAGTTGGGATGGTTATTTTATCACCTAGAGCAGCCTGTATAAAAGATATGGGTATTTTACAATAAATGTCAAACTCGTTTCGCTCAAAAAATTCATGTGCTTCAACACTTATAAATACGTAAAGATCTCCGCTTGTACCGCCATAGGGACCCGATTCACCCTCACCTGTTAGGCGCAATCTTGAACCCGAATCAACCCCTGCCGGAATTTTTAACGAAACCTTTTTATTTATTACTACTTTTCCGTTTCCCTGGCACTTATTACAGGGATGCGTTATTGTCTGACCGGAACCTCTGCAAAAGTTACATGCTGTCCTAAGTGTAAAAAAACCCTGGCTTTGAGAAAGCTGTCCTGTGCCATGACAATGCCGGCAGGTTTCAGGCTGAGTGCCCGGCTCACTTCCGTTTCCGTGACATTCCGGGCATGTTTCTGCTTTTTCAATGCTTATCTCTTTTTCTATTCCGAATGCAGCTTCCATAAAGCTGAGTGTGATATCGTAACGAAGATCGGAACCTCTTTGGGTTCTGTTCTGTGAACGCCTGTTTCCGCCGAATCCAAAAAAATCTTCAAAAATGTCGCTGAAATTAGAAAAGATATCATCAAAACCGCCAAATCCTGAAAAACCGGTACCACTTAATCCCTGATGTCCATACTGGTCATAAATAGCCCTTTTTTTAGGATCATGTAACACTTCATAAGCTTCAGCAGCTTCCTTAAATTTTTCTTCTGATTCCTTATTGCCCGGATTTCTGTCCGGATGATATTTTAAAGCAAGCTTGCGATATGCAGCTTTAAGTTCATCTGAAGAAGCACTTTGGTTCGCACCAAGAATTTCATAGTAATCACGTTTGGTTGTCATTTCATGTCCGGATTAAATAGAAAGGATATGATTAAAATATTCTATGCCAAAAACAACAATATCTCTGAACATCAATATTACCTATAAATACAAAAATAATGCCTAAAATAAGGTTGTCAACTCTATATAATTTGACAATCTCGTAAAAAGCAATTTTATGCAGTAAACGGCATAAAATTTAAAACTAAATCAGAATGAGATTTATATACTTTATCAAAAGTTCTGACTGAAAAAAATTGATTTGGCATTATCAACTTACCCTATTCTTCCTATAAATCTTAACAGTCCATCAAGTATAGTAAGTGGGTGCGGCGGGCAACCGGGAATGAATAAATCAACCGGCACAATATTCATGGCCCCGTTATGCTGTTCCGGGTGATCAATGAAGGGGCCGCCTGAGATGGCGCATGAACCAACAGCAATCACTATCTTTGGATCAGGGACAGCGGCGTAGGTCTTTTCAAGGGCAATTCGCATGTTTTCAGTAACAGGCCCTGTGATCAATAGTCCGTCTGCATGTCTGGGCGATGCCACGAATTGTATGCCGAAACGGCCCATGTCCCAGGCCAATGTGCCGAGTACGTTGCTGTCTGCTTCACAGGCGTTGCATCCACCGGCTGATACCTGCCTGAGTTTCAGGGATCTGCCAAATATCTTTGTTGCGAGATCGTTCTTTGCAGGTGGATATTCGGAGGAGCCTGCCTTAACAAATAACTCATCACGGAAAGAGGAAGCAAGGCGGTATTCACGACTGAAATGGATAGCTCCTGCAGGGCAGGCGGTTTCGCAGGAACGGCAGAAAATACAATGACCAGTATCAACTACAGGTCCGCCGGTTTCCTGTGATAGAGATATAGCATCCACAGGGCAGGCAACAATGCAATGGTCGCAATCTTTTTTGCAGTTTAAACGGTTTACCACTGGCCGTCCGGCAAATCGGGCCGGCAATTCCGGAGGAGAACCGTCCGGGTATGACATGGTTCTATATTTCTGTTTAATGCGTGTTTTGATAATTCGAAGCATAAATACTCTCGTAAAACATTTGTTTCTTTTTTATAGCGCTCTATACCTTCTTCATAAATCATGTCCGCAATATGATAGATTGAAACTTTTATTGCATAGCGGGAAATCGGAAATCTGCTGGTTACGCAGGGCTAAGGCAAGTCCGAACCAGTTATGAAACGATGGATCAACAACCTTATAGAATAAGAAATGCCCCTTATCATCTGTAGCTGCCACGTGACAAATTTCTCCTCGCCATCCTTCAACCATGCTGACTGTAAGCATTCTTGCTTTCATTGGAGTAATATCGTGCGCTATAAAACCATCAGGTAGTTCAAGAAGTTGTTGACGGATAAACTCAAGTGAAGCCTTGATCTCCAACCAGCGCACATAAGCACGGGCAAAGCAGTCGCCTGTTGACCATGTGCAGGGATAGACCTGTGCAAACCGGTATATTCCGTAGGGAAATTCCCTGCGCACATCACAGTCAAGACCGCAGGCCCTTGCGGCTACGCCGACCAGTCCAATTTCAATGGCAGTTTCCGGTGATATTATCCCGGTTCCTTCAAATCGGGCAAGAACCGATGGGGTATCGAACATAAGCTCAATGGCTCCTGTTGCATCCTTATCCACGGCATTCAGCCCATTAATCAGTTTCGTGATCATTTCACCGTCAAGATCCCATGTGACACCGGATGGACGGATCAAGCCGCGGCCGAACCGGTTTCCGCATAAAAGTGCCGTGAGGTTCAGGACATCGCCTCTTATTCTTCCGCAATAACTCATAGTTGGTAAAAAACCAACATCTCCTGCAAGTGCCCCAAGATCTCCTAAATGATTGGCGATTCTTTCCAGTTCAGCAGCAATAGCCCTTATGGCCTCAGCGCGGGGAGAGGCCATCATGCCTGACAGGGCTTCAACAGCCCTGCAATAAGCTGTAGCATGGCCGATGGTCGTATCGCCTGCCAGAGTCTCTATATAATGAATTGTTCGTGGTCCAGGCCCTCCGTTTAGGGCACGTTCTATACCACGGTGCTGATAACCAAGAGATATCTCAAGATGATATACCGTTTCGCCATGACACAAAAAACGGAAATGACCCGGTTCGATTACTCCGGCATGAACAGGTCCGACAGCCACTTCATGGGCTTCCTCACCTGTTATACGGAAAAAATCTGTGATCCCCACAGTAGTTGTTTCATGAAAATTGGTGTCATGAGAATGCAAAAAACGTATGGGTTTGAGCCATGGGTGATCTTTGGGCCGGATCTGCCATATCTCAGCTATCTCTCTTTCAAACCAATGTGTTGCCGGACAATCAGGCGTCAATGATGGCCATGGATCAGGCAGATTGGATGCAGTGAGTAAAAGATCGCCGGATGAAGGTCGGGACAGTACAGCAATTATCCGCAAAGGGCCATCATTGTCAGGGCGCCAGACCGGCAAGGCAGAAAGCCGCGATCCGGCAGCAATGGAATCTTTTATGATTTTGCTGAACTCTTCAAAGGGGATGACCGGCAGGCAGTCATGATCTATTGCCTGTCCGTTTGTGATTCTTAGTAAATTTTCAGAAGGCATCTTAAAAACCTCCCGTCATGGCGGCTGCCTTGCCAAAGAAATTCCAGACGAATCCCGGGATATAAAGGCCCATCACCAGAATAACCGCAGCCAAGGCCAGTGTCGGACCTGCAAACCATATAGGTTCCTGTTGAATGTCAGGGGAAGGTGCGAAAGATTTACTTTTTTCAGGGAGTCCGAAGGCCATGGGGATTACAATCCTTGCCATGGCAATAAAAATCACTCCCAGTAACATCAGATAACCGGCGGCTACAAACAATCGGCCTGATTGAAGCATTCCTTTTAATATTGTCATCTCACTTAGAAAAGGGCCAAAAGGCGGAGCGCCAGTAATTGCAAGAAATCCAAAAAGCCACAGAATGCCTGCCAGAGGCATAGTCTTTATTACATTACGGACATCATCAGTTTTTTTACTTCCATAGGTGAAAAGTATTTGGCCGGAGACTAAAAAAAGCATACCCTTTGTCAGGGAGTGGTTTACGGCATGGAGCATAGCTCCTGTGCTTGCAAGACCCCCAATGCCTAAGCCCAGAGCCATGATTCCCATGTGTTCTATGCTTGAATAGGCAAGCATCCGTTTGTAATCGGACTGACGGATCATAAAGGCTGCAGCTATGGCCATTGAAAACATACCGAAGAAGACCAGCAGCTCTCCGCTGAATAACCCAAGCCCCGCAGCCGAAAGGACTGAATGAGCCCTGAAGATACCTAAAAAGGCGCAATTGAGAAGGGCGCCGGAAAGAAGCGCCGAAACCATGGAAGGAGATTCGCTGTGGGCGTCCGGCAGCCAAGTGTGCATGGGGGCCATTCCCATCTTTGTACCATAACCCACCAGCAACATGAGAAAGGCTGCCTTGAGCCATGCCTGATCCAGCGAAGCAGCACCTGTAATTAAATTATCCAGATTAAGATGAATTTTGCCGTGACCGGCAAAGGCCATAAAATAATTACCCAGAAGGGCCACCGCTATGCCTACTGAACAGATTAAAAGGTATTTCCATCTTGCCTCAAGGCTTCGGTGATGGCTGTGAAAGCTTATAAGAGGTGCGCTGACAAGCGTAGTTGCTTCTACCGCCACCCACAACAATCCCATGTCGCGGCTTATACAAACCATGCTCATGGAGGACAGGAATAACAGAAGGCAGGCGATAAATACAGCCTCCGGTTCGTTTCGGAACAGGAACCCTTCAACAGAGTCCATAACCTTACGATCCGAATCTCTTCCGAGATAGCCTACAGTGTATACGGCAACTGCTAAAAAGAGGATGCTGGTGATGGATAAAAACAAGAGACCGGTGGAATCAAGGCCAATCCAGATCCCTGTCGTGGGATGCGTTTTTTGAAGAGCCTGGACCGCTGTCATAATACTATGGCTGATTGCGCCGATGATCAATAATCCCCGCCTGACTCCTTTGCTGTGTATCACAAGGGCCAAAAGGCCGAGTGCGAGAGGAATCAAAACAATACTAATGAGCATGATATTAATCCTTCAGTTCCGACAAACGGTCGGTATCGATATTATCAAACTCCCGGGAGATCTGATAAACTGTAATTCCCATGACAAACACAGCTACAAATACATCCAGCAAGACCCCCATTTCCACAAGCAGCGGTTCTTCCACGGCAAGAGCTGCGCCAAAGGCATACACTCCGTTTTCCATAACAAGATAACCGACCACCTGGGTCAGGGCATTTTTACGCGAAATAATTATCATCAAACCCGTCAGCGTGGTAAAGAGTGCAGCCGGGAGAAGAAAGGCTGATTCCTGGGAGACCGATGTCTTCAATGGAATAAAGATCAAAAAGCTCAAACCGAGAAGGACAATCCCTACAAGTACGGAGGCGCTGTAGCCGACAATGGGCTCGATTTCCCTTTGAGCCCTCGTTTCTCTCATTGCTCTGCGCAGAAGCCAGGGCAAAACCAGGCCCTTTACCATCAGTGTTAAAAGGGCAAGAAAAATCAGCAGAGGCGGCCAGGGTCTGTCAGCCATGGTCAACATAAAAGCGCTGAGGGCAAAAGCCTGGAATACAGTGGTCTGAATAACCGTCGCCAGACGGCTGGTAGCCAGGAGGCGAAAATCGGTTAATACAAGGCCAAGAATAAAAATATTGGTCCATATACTCATATCATTAACTAAAGTTTCGCAGTTGAGTAATCGAGTTGATTACAAAGTACATTTTCAATAACTTCAAGAATATATAATATATTATTTCTGTCAATTTCATCAGATAATAGCTGACTTGACATAATGATAAGCTCTTTGACATTACG
>JAHIFE010000001.1 GCA_018901125.1 Pseudomonadota bacterium
AAGTCAAGCTATTTACATAAATTATATTGTGTCCACATATATTATTTTTTATTATGTTATATTTCAATTTATATTAATTAGTTATACCATATATGCATAATATATCAGGGGGAAGATCCGTTATATGCTGTTTCTGTTCGTCGGCTCCATAGCTTTGCACTCCGGCTTCCTTCAGACCTTTCCTCACGGAAACGCCCTTGCCTTCGGCTAATGTTTATGCTAATGAAATTAACCATTAACAGGATTCACACATAGGGGACTTTCACCCCATAAATTCACGCCCGTGCCGGGCGTACACAACTCAGTGGAGCTGACGGCGTGTAGTTAAACGGTTTATCGTAAAAGGCCGTGCAGGCTCTATACTCATCAAGGCCGCAGCTCATTTCCATGTTAACCATAAAAATACAACTTGCTATCGTAGAAAATAAGACCTATAATAAATATATAATTGAGATCTAAATAAAAACTTATAGGTGTAATTATGAAATCCATATTAGCGAGTTGCTCAGTAAGTATATCAGAATTAAAGAAAAACCCTTCTGCCCTCATTGAACAGTCTGGCGGTGAACCTATTGCAATTCTTAATCATAATAGGCCAACAGCTTATCTCATCCCAGCGGAGACATACGAAGCATTACTCGAAAAAATTGAAGATTACCAATTAGGAGTAATAGTTAACGAGCGTCAGCATGAAAAATTTTCAGCCGTAGAAGTAACATTAGATGAGCTATAAATTAAAATTTCTTCCGACAGCACTTAAGGAATGGAAAAAGCTTGATAATGCTATCCAAATTCAACTCAAGAAAAAATTACAAGAACGTCTTGAGTCTCCACATGTGCCCAGCTGTCAGCTTTCAGGCTTTAAAAACCATTACAAAATTAAACTCAGAGCGAGTGGATATCGACTCGTTTATGAAGTAATTGACGAAGAAATCTATGTTTTGGTAATTGCAATCGGGAAAAGAGATAAAAATATGGTTTACAAAAATGCCAAGGAAAGGAATTAAGGAGAACAGGGTCAAACCTTGAATAGTGATTAGGCCTTGACAAATCCACTGCTGGGTTATATATAGCGGTTCTATGGCACGTCAATTGAGAATAGAATATCCTGGAGCGCTTTATCATGTTCTGTCACGAAGCAATGGTCGGCGAGATATTTTTCTATCAGACGACGACCGGCATATGTTTTTGGCATTAATTGAGGAGCTTTCGGATAGGTTTGATATAGAAATATTCGCCTATGTGTTGATGAGCAATCATTACCACCTTTTACTTAAGACAGTAAATGCTAATTTGTCCAGGGCTATGCAATGGCTGGGTACCAGTTATACACAAAGATTCAATATAAATAACCTCGAAAGCGGGCACCTTTTCCAAGGGCGCTATAAATGCATTCTTGTGGAAAATGATGCCTATCTTTTACGCCTGTCCTGTTATATTCATCGTAATCCTTTGCGAGCAGGCATCATAGACCGGCTTGCCGAATATAAATGGAGCAGCTACCGATATTATGCATATAAAAAGAAAGCCCCTGATTGGTTAAAATTTAAAACGATTTTAAACCAGGTATCCCAGGCTGATCCACACAAAGCGTACAGAATTAAAGTTCAGCATTATTCAGATGAAAAAGTTAGCTTTTTGGAAGACTTAAAGCATGGATTGATCTTTGGTAGTCTGGATTTTATAACAGATATAAAGGCTCGGTTTCTTGAGGACCGAAAAAATATTGAGCTGCCTCAGAATAACAGCATTTTTAGAGATTTTGACATTGATTCTCTACTAAATTCCACCGCCAATATTCTTGGATTAAATTTGAAATCCGCCTATTCATCAAAAAGGATCAGTGCGGATGATAAAGACAAACGCGATTTGTTGGTTTATTTATTATGGAAAACAGGGCGCTTTTCAAACAGAGAAATCGGAAATCGCTTTGGATTGACCTATTCGGCTGTCAGTCAACGTATTAAAATTATGACAAACAGACTTTCGATGGAAAAAGGTCTTCGTGATCAATATTTAATACTTAAATCACAAATCAAGGCTTGATCCCCTTTCAGATTGCTCTGTAAAATAGAAAGCCGCAAAAGGAATTATATTATGAATATGAACATGTTACTGTTGATTGCAAGTGGAATTGTTGTGGGTATAGGGGCTTCGTTTACCGGACTTGGTGGTGGTTTCCTTATGATTCCAATATTATTGTTTTTAGGATATTCCGCACAAAAGGCAGTTGGCACTTCATTTCTTGCAATCCTGATTATTTCAACATCAGCTCTTATCGCTCATAACAAGCTTTCCAATGTAGACTATAAAATTGGTATTCTTCTCGGTCTTGGCGGAATTATTGGCGCCCAAATCGGAGCAAGACTGGTCGAACACGTATCCACTGCTAATTTTAAAAAAATATTTGCACTAATCCTAATTGGCCTTGCGGCATATCTCTTTGTAAAAAAATAATGCCATCTTCCATTTCCCACCACATATCTTGACCAGCGACCTTTAGCACAAAATATAAAAAGAAGCCCGCTTCAACAAGCCGCCTAACTAAAAAACCAAGGCTCTTTGCACATTAAATCACTACAAAAATTGCTGCTTTAACAAAATTTGTAGCGATTATAGGGAATGGGACATCCTGTCGGAAAACCGAAACAAGAGATTTCAAAATATTTTTTAACGTATGAACCGCTATGGGGCAACTTACAATAAAGAAGTATATCTAACTTATATTACAATAAATAATGAGTTATTAAAATAACTATTTTGCCTCACGAGAATTGGCTTATATGCAAAATATGAGCATCGAAGATGAATGTAATACAATGTGGCACATTAATTGCTGCCTCAATAGATAGTTGAATGAAAAAAAATCTAACAAAACCGAAATTAACAACAAATAATATAAAGGATGGGATAGTATGATAGGAACTTTGCAGACAACAGAGATAAGGAAGCAGAAAATAGCCATTTGTCTTATGGTAGTTTTTTTATTAACATGCCTTTGTGCCACCGCCTCATTTGCGTCATGGTCTCAGGGGTTTAGCGAAAACGGAATTTATGACAGCCAGACATACAGAATAACAGGAATCGAAGTCTTCAAACTCGGCGGAACCAGCAGCCTGGAAAGCCCCGGAATGAGCAATTTCTCGGCAGGTACTACTTGGACAGTAGATATGCCAAATAGCAATTATGTGCTGGCGACCAACTCTACACCGATAAGTAACTTTAGCTGGCTCTTTTCCTTCACAGGAACTTCGTCCGACTCATTGCATCTTGCTTATCTGGCTTACGCAAGTACAGGCGAGGTTTTCGGCAGCTATTTAGATTTTAATTCTGGCAGTTGGTCAATTCCAACTATTTCGGATCTTAACACTAATGATGAAGCTTTCAACCGGTCGACGCCTTCTGCCGTCCCCATTCCTCCGTCAGTATTTATGTTAGGTACCGGCCTTCTGTGTCTTGTCGGATTACGGAGAAAGAGCATAGCGTAGATAGTTTGTTTATGTTTTCATATATATAATGATTACTACTTGTCCATAGGATCGGCATTACCTGAGTTTTAACAAAGGCATACGACTCAAAACCCTATATTTAAGTCAAAAAGATATGAAGTAATAGTAAAAATTCATTAAGAACTAAAATTTTGCGCCAAAGTTCGGTACGCTATTTGCATTAAATAACCGGAAGAATGCCTATAATTTAATTTTGATTATAAATAGGGAAATGAATTACGTGAAAAAAACGATTGCGGTGGAATCTTAAATGCCTGAGAGAAAATGCACCATACAGCCTTCAAACACAAAAGATCAAAACAACGGCTTAAAGCTAACTCGACGTGGACTATTAAAACTTATACCGGTTGCGGCCTTTTCTTGTTGTTTCCCACGCATAGCTTTTGGCGCTTTACCTGATGAAGTATCCGAAAAAAGGGCTCTTTCATTTTACAATATCCATACTCAAGAGTCTCTTTCCGCAGACTATTGGATCGATGGTAAATATATGCCTGATGCCCTGTCCAAAATCAATTATATCCTCAGAGATCATCGTACCGATGAGATTCAGCCGATAGACACCCAGTTATTAGACTTATTACATGAGCTGGGAACACAAATAACGCCAACCCAGCCTTTTCATATCATATCCGGTTACCGCTCCCAGGAAACAAATGCCCGGCTTCACAAGCAAGGCCGGGGAGTTGCCAGGCACAGCTATCATGTGTTGGGTCAAGCGATTGACATCAAAATCCCGGGGTGTTGCCTCTCCGAAGTGCGTGATGTGGCTATGAAACTTGAAATGGGCGGGGTGGGATTCTATCCACGAAGTGAATTCGTACACGTTGATACAGGCCCAGTCCGTCACTGGTAAACCCATATGTTGGAGCTTATCGGGAGCATTCTTTTCTTTATCGCTTATTAACGTCCTGCTGGTAAGGAGTCTTTTCTTCTAATGCTTCTGCCAGTTGCTTATCCCACTGATAGATATCATTACGAAAGTTGACTATGCCTTGCTCATCAACCCAGGCTGTGAAATAAAGTATTTTTACCGCAATTGGATTGGAAAGACTGATAATTTGTGTTTTTTGGCTATCGATGGCCTCCAAAAGCTTTTGTTTTGTCCAGTTGGTGTCAACTTGAAGTAGATAGGCTGCTAATTCAACGGGTTTTTCGATGCGAATGCACCCTGAACTAAAATCACGTTTTTCTCTGTTGAATAAATCACGGGCTGGTGTATCGTGAAAATAGACATCGAATTTGTTCGGAAATATGAATTTGATATGGCCAAGCGCATTCAACGGCCCCGGCTCCTGAACAAGTTTATAGGAAAAACCATTGTTATTTACTATCTTCCAGTTTACTAATCCCGGGTCAATTTCCAGGGCTCCATTCTTCCAGCTTTCATAAACCCGGATTTTTTTGCTCTTTATAACCTCTTTATCTTCCTTAATAAGAGGCAGCATATCCTCTTCTGCAAGTTTTTGTGGAATAATCCAGAAAGGATTTATTACAAGATAAGTCATTTTACCTTCTAATACGGGTGTCTGGCGATAATACTTTCCAACGACAACACGCATTTTGAGTATGCTCTCGTTTTCTTCGACCACATTGAGCTGAAAATCGGCTATATTTACAACAATATAACGAGGTCCAAAATCTCTTTGAAGCCATCGCCAGCGTTCCATATTCACAACAATCTGTTTTAAACGGTCCAAAGCTGTAATATTTAAGGCAGTTATCGTTGCACGCCCCACAACTCCATCTTCTGTAAGACCATGTCTTTTTTGAAACCTCAAAACTGCCTTTTCCAAAATATCCCCAAAAAGCCTTGGATTTTTCTCATCGGTTTGCCCCAGGTCTCCGGAAATCTTAAGATGTGAATGTAAAATGGCGATACGGGCACCCCTGTCCCCCTTCTTCATTTTTGGCCCCTTTGGTATATGAGGCCATCCGGCATTTTCTGCCAATTTTCTATAACTTTCGGAAGCCTTTTTAAGGCGTTGATAATCAGGACTTTGCTGGTTTACTGTCTCTAATGCATATGAAATATTTCCTTTATCAAGTGAATCAAAAAGAATCCGGACAAGATCCATATGTTGGTTTTTAATTGCCCATTCCTTCTGGATGGTTTCAGGATTTACCCGGCCGGCCGTTAAGTGGGAAGCGTAAAGGAAAAAGGCGTCTGAGAGAAGCAACTCAAGTTCCATCAGCTTTTTGATTGGAACATCGTCTATTTTGAGATATGAACCTGTTATCTCCTTGAGCAAGATTTCAATCCCGTCAATGTGATAGTCAAGCGGATTAATACCTTCATCGGCTGCTTTCCGAATGGTCCGGATAAGTTCATGGGTTTGGGTGCTTACACCCTTGTCCGTTATCCATGCAGGCGAAAACCCTCTTAGCCCATAAAAACGGGGTAAATCCTTAGACACACAGAGCTGATCACCTATGCAAATAACCTGATGCGGATACTTTGAAAATATAAACCTTTCACACAAAGCCTCTGTGATTAGCTCATTCAGATCCTTAGCAAAA
Organism: Pseudomonadota bacterium; assembly: GCA_018901125.1. Lineage (GTDB taxonomy): Bacteria > Desulfobacterota > Desulfobacteria > Desulfobacterales > RPRI01 > RPRI01. Next base: position 6,027 of record JAHIFE010000001.1, read on the forward strand.
GCATCTGTTCCACAAGATGCACTTATAGATAGAAAAAATATTAGTACCGGTATCCTGATTTTTTTCAGGAGAAGTATTTCAGATATGTTCATAATCATATCTTAACTTATTTTTATTGTTCTTAAAAGCCTTATTTTAGCATCGAAGCCACGAAAATGCTCATAACGAAACAATTATAACCAAAGTTTTAACCTTGTTTTGACAATCGTTATAGGTTGCCATAAAGAATCCGTTTTTATAGCGTTTGACATAAATATGTTCCGTTTGAAATAGCATAAAGCACTCTGTAGATTTATATTTTTTAGCTGTAATTGGAATTATATTCTGGCAAACGCTATATATAGGCGTAAGATGGCAATCTATACGGAGAGATAAAAAATATTTATCAATTAGACCCATGTGCTGTATAATAATAAAGGATAATAAAATTACAATAGAGAGCCACTTTCAAAACGTTTCAGTTTGGTCAAGGTCAAGGCGGGTGAAAATTTTAACCGCAGGAATACATGGAGTATTTCAAGGATAGCGCTAAAGCTTCACTAAAGTGCAAAATTTTCACCCAACGCTGAGATTGGCCAAAATAGGACGTTTTAAAACTGGCTATAGAGATCAACTCCAATGTTTTCACACAGCCAAATAGACCAAGGGAGAAAAGACTTATGTTGAAAGTCAGGCTATATACAGCTCTCACACTGATTGTAATTGTTCTCATCGTGGTTTTACAAAACACCGAACCTGTTGAAACAAAATTACTCTTTGCCACGATTACCATGTCACGAGCCGCTCTCATAGCTATTACCCTGTTAATAGGCATAGCAGCAGGAATTCTTATAGCTCTTAGCCTGTCAATAAAATGGCCCAAAAAAGATTGAAATCCTATATGGTTCTGCTCATTATTGCACATCTCGGTGCATCTTACGATGCGCCCGAAAAAACACCCTTCCGGCCTTTGAGCTGGCATGGAAACAAGGGGCTGATGCGGTAGAAAAGGAAAGAAAGTCTTTCTCGAAATTAAATGTGGCCAAGAGATTTGAAAGGTTATGGCGCTAAAGAATAAGAAAACAACGTTGGGTTAACGATAATATATAGGATAACAGCTCCAGCATGAATCCATATAGGGAAGCTAAGAGATAAATATGTGCGAAAAAATATGTAAAACAACGGCGAAAAAATTAACAGTAATAGTTTTAATAGTACTTTTTTCTATATTGTCATGCGCTCCAACTTCTTCCACACAATATAGTGTTTCAAGCTCAAGTTCTAACCGCAACCAAACATATTCAAATGAAAAGAAAACCGAAAACATTCTATCTGTAATCCATGATCTTATCTTAAAAAATTATTATTCTGCCGAAGTTGACGAAGAGGCTCTGATAAATGGCGCTCTGAAAGGGTTAGAAAAAAGTCTTGGCCCTGAAAACTTTAAAATCATAGAAAAGAATAAAAGCACTATCATTCTATCCTTTGATAATTCAAGGCTTCCCAACTCTAGAAAAGAAATATTTCGCACAAACTCAAAAAAAACAATTTTAGATATTTATGAATCAGCGCTTTACTTCTATCCGGATACAACTTCTTCTGCACTGATTCAATCTATAGCTGACGGAATGCTCACCTCCCTTGATCCTCATTCATCCTATTTAAACCCCGATGATTATCAGGAGCTGAAAATCGGGGCACAGGGAAGTCTCACCGGTGTAGGCATTGAAATCTCCATTAAGGACGATGTTCTTACCGTTGTTTCTCCAATAGAAGGATCACCGGCACAGCTGGCCGGTCTTAAGTCCGGGGATAAAATCATAAAGATCGGAAATGATTTGACCAAGGGCATGACTCTAAACGCTGCGGTTAAAAAAATTCGTGGGCCTACAGATAGCAAAATAACATTATCAATCCAGCGGGATGAATGGACGAAACCGAAGGAAGTAACTATCGCCCGCAGACTAATCGCAATCCAGAGTGTAAAGTCGAAAATCATTGAAGGGAAATACGGGTATATTAAGATTTCCAATTTTCAATCTAACACATCAAATGATTTAAAAAATATCATTGACAATATCGCAAAGGAGACAAGTACAAAAGGAATTATCATAGATCTTAGAAATAATCCGGGAGGTATATTGGATCAGGTAGTTAAAACAGCTGATGTTTTTCTTGAATCCGGGACAATTGTCTATACCAAAAGTCGCATTGAAAACCAGAATATGAATTACAATGCCCATCACGATAATAAAGATTATAAACTTCCAATAATTATTCTTGTTAATTCCGGAACTGCATCCGGGGCTGAAATTTTTGCAGCGGCCCTTCAAGACTATAAAAAAGCCTTTGTTATAGGCGAGAGAACATTTGGAAAAGGCACAGTTCAAACCCTTTTACCATTAGAAGATGGATCTGCCATCAAATTGACCACGGCAAAATATTTTACGCCAAACGGCAATGATATCCAGCAAAATGGCATTATACCCGATCTCATGGTTTTGACCAAAAAAGCTGTTGATGTGCGCCGTGAGGAAAATCTGCAAAATTCAATACAAAACGAATATGGCAAGATTGACGGAGAAAAGTTAACAATTCTTGCCGACAGCCGTAATGAAGATTATATGATAGAACTTGCCGGTGAAATACTAGAAAAGTCTTCATCCGCCCGTTATGTAGATTTACTTATAGCCGCAAAACAAATTGCTGCAAAATCAGATAATGCCTATGCCCGCAAGGGTCCGGAAAGTAAAAACGCAGTCAATTTGGCTGCAACAGATAATCTGCCTCCCGATATATTGATTTCTGAGCCTCTTGTTAACCGTGGCATCAAAATAATTCATAAGGATAAGACACTGCTTGTTAAAGGAAAAGTAATGGATGAAAGCAGTATTTATGAAATTTTCGTTAATGGAGTAGAAGCCTCATTATCTAAAGATGGAGATTTTTGGGCCGAGATTAAATTGGGAATCGGTGAAAATAATATTAAGATAAAAGCGGCTGATATATACAATAATGTAGCTGAGCGGTCATTTGTCGTTTCCCGTGAAATACCCGCATCTATGATCTTAAAGAATTCGACTGATAAAACAATTGCCCAAGCACAGCTTAACCTTTCAGAAGGCAAATACTTTGCTTTGATTATCGCTGTTCAGGATTATATATCTCAAGATTTAACAGATTTAGACAATCCGGTAAAAGATGCAAGAGCATTACATCATATTTTAACGGCAAACTATTCTTTTGAACCTGACAATACAATACTGCTTTTAAATCCGAACATGACTGAATTAATTGAAGCTTTTGACAAATTGAGTCAAGTTATCCGGACTGAAGATAATCTTTTGATTTTTTATGCCGGGCACGGATACTGGGATGAACGTTTCAGGCAGGGCTATTGGCTCCCAAGTGATGCCAGTAAAAACAACAGAGCTCAATGGGTATCAAACAGTACAATCCGTGATTTTATCCGGGGGATTAACACTAAACACACTTTGTTAATTACAGACGCTTGTTTCAGCGGCGGTATTTTTAAAACCCGCTCAGCATTTAAAGCGTCATCCATTGCCATTCAGAAGCTGTACACTATACCAAGCCGTAAAGCCATAACCAGCGGTACATTAAACGAGGTTCCCGATAGAAGTGTTTTTGTAGAATTTTTATTGAAAAGACTAAACGAGAACTCCAGGCAATTTTTATCTTCAGAAGAGTTATTCTCAAGCTTTCGGCAAGCTGTAATCAACAACAGCCCGGTAAACCAAATTCCACAATATGGTGAGATAAGAGAATCCGGCGATGAAGGTGGCGATTTTATTTTTATACACAAATAGCAAGATGTGACCAAAACTTACCTGACAAAAATCATGTATGTGACAAATAAAGATAAAAAGGAGTTTGTATCATAATGCTTTCGGTCGCCAACTTTAATCTGAATAAGCCTTCGCTCATAGTAGCTCACCGCGGTGCATCCAACAATGCTCCTGAAAATACCCTTCCGGCATTTGAGCTGGCGTGGAAACAGGGAGCCGATGCGATAGAAGTGGATCTTCATCTTACACTTGATGGTGAGATTGTCTGCATTCATGATAAAACAACACAGGCGGTTGCCAACAAAATACTTATTGTTGCCCAATCAACACTCGCAGAACTTCAACATCTTGACGTTGGCTCATGGTTTGGGAAACGGTGGAAAGGGACAGCTATTCCAACCCTTGCGGATGTGTTACAAATTGTTCCGGAAGGAAAGCGAATCTTTCTCGAAATTAAATGTGGTCAAGAAATTCTCCCAAAGTTATTTGAAGAATTAAAAAACGCTCAACTTTTGCCAGAGCAGGTGGTAATTATTTCCTTTGATACAGAAGTGATTTCTGCTTTCAAGCGGAACGCTCCCTCCGATATTAAGGCGTTTATCCTGTCCAAATTCGAGAAAGATCGATTATCAAAGCAAGTCAGGCCGGTTGTTGAGGATGTGCTCCAAATCCTTCGGCTTACGCATGCAGATGGTTATAGCTCAAAGGCACATAAAACAGTAACGGAATCATTTGTCAGGCGTATTCTTGATGAAGGATATGAATATCACGTCTGGACAATTGACAATGTGAGAACGGCACGGAAATATCAAAAGTATGGTGCTGCATCAATAACTACAAATCGTCCTGGCTATTTGAAGGAGAAAATATTGCCATAAAGACAGTTCTTGTTAGTTTTTCGAGGCTTTCCGGCTGCCATCTGGGCTGGTCATCCTTGTCGATCAGGCGGGCCCGGATGCCTTCTATATAATCAGGATGGGTCAAAAGAAAACGGGCCGCCTTGAGGTCTGTCTTGAACACAGCCTCAATTGGCCGCCCCTCATTGAGACGAAGAAGTTGCAGTGTCGTTGCAAGGGCTGTTGGAGAGCGTTCGGACAGCCGCTGAAAAATCCCCTCACAAAGATCATTAAACTGGCTGCATGCCCTCAAATCTTCCAGCATGGGAATTATGGATGTCTTGCCGGCAAAACAGGTTTTGACCAGGGCATCCAAACCGGGTTTTTGAGGAATGTCTTTTTTTAATAAAGGCTCAAGAAGCGCTATGATCTGCTGCACGGCCTCGGGCTTTTCATGAGAAAGTTCCGAAGAAAAGTTTTCCAGTACTTCATGGACAAAGGATATTTTTGGGGTGGTGAGCAGATGGGTTGCAAGACCCACCCTAACGGATTCCCCGCCTTTCATTTCATATCCTGTAAGACCCAAATATTCAGGGTATCCAGGCGGACATTTATTATGCATCCAACCCGTGGCGCCCACATCCGGAAAGAAACCAATGCGTGTTTCGGGCATGGCAGTTATTGTCCGCTCCGTTGCAAGAACGATGTCTGCCCCTGCGGAAATTCCCAGCCCACCTCCCATGGTTATGCCGTCAGCCAGCACTATCACCGGCTTTGGGAAACGGCTGATCTCAAGATCCAGGGCGTATTCTGCCTCAAGAAACTGAAGGCACTGTTTTAAATTGCCTTCTCTGATATTCCGGGCCATGTCCTTTACATCTGCACCCGCACAAAACCCCCGATCCCCCGCCCCATATAATAAGACTGCCCGTACAGAGCTATCCTCTTTTGCTTCATCAATTGCAGTCCTTATCAAGCTGACCATCTCATGGTTAAGGCTGTTCAGAGCTTTAGGCCGGTTAAGAACAATTGAAAACAAGTGCTTGTGTTTTTTGACCAGAACCGGAGTTTGATCATCGTTGTTTTGGTTCATGTGATAGATACCGGCTTTAGTAATCAGAAGGTTTTACATCTTTTACCCCATATCTCTCGTCCATAGAGAAGCCATTGCCGGACCGCCGCCAACACACAGGGACGCCCCACCAGTCGTCAAACCCAGACGTTCCATTTCATAATATAGCGTTACGATAAGCCGAAGTCCCGTACATCCCACTGGATGGCCCAATGATATACCTGACCCGTTATGGTTATGCTTTTCTATAGCCAGTTTGATATTGTAGTCTTCCTCAAGCATCCGTTTTACACCCAGGATCTGAACAGCAAAAGCTTCATTGACTTCCCAATACTCAATATCATCAAATTTTATACCGGCCTGGCTGAGACATTTGGGGATTGCAACCGCCGGCCCAAGCCCCATTATTTCGGGAGCAACGCCTTCCGTGCATATATTGATAAGTTTCATCAGAGGTCTGATTCCAAGCTCTTTTGCCTTTTTTTTGGACATAATCACTGCTGCTGCAGCCCCGTCGCAAATGCCCGAAACATTCCCGATGGTCACCACACCGTTTTCTTTGAAGGCGGGGCGCAATTCGGACATGCCCTTCAGTGTGGCGTCTCTGTCCACATGCTCGTCCGTGTCAAAAAAGGTTGGTCCTTTTCTGGATTTTATTTTAATGGGAATAATCTCCCTTTTGAACCTGCCCTCATCAATGGCCGTCACAGCCCTTGCATGGCTCAATACAGCTAATTCATCACATTCTTCACGCGATATATTATATTTCACACCAATATTTTCAGCGGTTAATCCCACATGTCCGGGTACCAGTTCATCAACCAAAGCATCATGATACATGTGATCTTCAACAGTCCCCGGGCCCATTTTATATCCTTGTCTTCCTTTGGACATAATATAGGGAGCATTTGTCATGCTTTCTACAGCAACAATTAAGGCTATTTCCGTCTTGCCCAGCATAATATTGTGCGCTGCAATCTCAAGGGCACGCATACCCGATGCACAATTCTGGTTTACCGACACAGCGCCGCTCCTGCCGGGAAGCCCGAGTCTCATGGCAACCTGACGTGCCGGCAAAGAGCCCTGAAGCGCCGTAAAGATCTGCCCCATGCATATCTCATCAATCTGATCTGCAGGAATACCGGATCGTTTTATAGCTTCTCCCCCGGCAGCCATTGCCAGATCTCTTGCCCGAACATTCTTGAGGCTTCCCAAAAATTCTCCGATTGCCGTTCTGCAGGCGCTTACAATTACAACCTCTTGAAGCTCCATAGTCTTTTTTTCCTCCTGTCCGTTTTCCGGTTCGTCACATCTTTTGGCCTGTTCATTTATTTTTCTTTTGCCCCATCATATACCTGTTTTCACTGTGTAAGTGTTCAATTTTCCAGTCCCACCATTTTATATCGCTATGAGCAACTGCATAGTTTTTAAAAAAATCGATATTGCTGACCTCTCCAAATTGGTCCTGGTAACCGATAAGAAAAGCTTTGAATGAAGATATAAGAGATAAGATTGAATTGCGCAGATAAATCGGCGCTTCACTTATTGACCATGTTGCAATGAACATGGAATTGCTCATTTCCTCATGATTTGATTGAATTGCTTTGAGTTTTTCCAAATCCGAAACACAATATGCTCCTTCTTTTGAATTGTTGAATGAGTCTGTTGAGCAAACTGTTATGCCTATCGATTTGAGAAAAAATTCTTGTAATGCTGAAAACTCAGGAAGATCAAAAATTATATATTTCCCCCGAAATCCAAGATTATAAAACAATCTGCACATACTTCCATAACCACCTCCAAATTCGATGATAAAATTCATACCATCGACTCGTGTTTTGGTCTTTTCTTCAAATTGAGCCACGTGATAAGCATGATGAATTAAATTTCCGCTGCTGCTTGGATACTGCCAATGCGGTATCGGATGTCCACTGCGGGATTCAACAATGGCCTTACTCCAACGGCTATTCCAATCAAGACGGGTTCTCAGATATTTTAGTTCCGGAAACACATAACCGGCATGCGCAGCAAACATTGTTCGTAAAATCACATCCCACCGCAGAAACTGTCTGGGATCGTCGTTAAGCACCAGTTCGCGCAATCTATATAAATTATTGTTCCACTCCTTCTCAGATTGAGAACAATTTGTCATACACAAGCTTGGTAAATTACTAAAAGCTGTTTTGAGTTCTCTGATCAATTCTTTCTCTTTTTCGGTGGGAGAAGCGAGGGGCTTGTCATATACCGATGACACTGTCCGATAGAATTTGTTTTTGGATTTTTTTATCAACTTCTTTAATAACATCAACATATCTCCGAAAAGACTTGATTCATCTGTTATTGTTTTATTAGCTTAAAATGCTCTTGTCCCCCATGTGTCTCGACCGGCTTGTTTTTTTCAATTGCACACATATCGAATCTATATCCTTGTTTATATTTTTCATTCAATGCCTCGACTGTATGCTCACTTGATCCATCAATAGGGTTATCTACAGTTGTATTTACACGGTTTATCTGGATAGCACTCGCACAAAGTTTTTGAAAATAAAGATAGCCTGGCATCCTTGATTTGTGTTCCCGGCACCATCGATAAGCAAATCCTTCCAGGTTATTAGGATCGTGAAATGTATTTAACGAAATAAGGAAATGTTTCATTGAGATTATGGGGCTCAGAAGCTTGACAAATATCGATTCTCTGGCAAACATTTTAGATAACACCGGATATTCTTTAGCCACATGCCCTATAATTTCAGCTACCAGAGCAGTTCTGTAAATCGTGCTGTTAAGCTCAAACGGATATCTTGCATTTCGATTCTGTCCTTTTTTCCAGTTCAGCCTGTAAATTTTTTCACCACCTATTTCCATTTCGGTTATTTTTTCATACTTTTCTTTTAAGCTCTGAGGACTGAGTCTGAGGGAAAAACCAAAAATATCACGAGAAGCTCTGCTGAAAGCTTCTTCAATAACGGCAAAATCAACAGAATCATAATACACCACATCATCTGTACCAAACAGAATATACTTAGAATCTATATGTTTTATTAAATTCACAAAATCATCATGAAAATTCTGTTCCTTTATCACAATACAATCGGAAAACCGTCTAAAAAGCTCGCAATACTGCTCATTAAACAGATTGACCTTATATATTATATATGTCTGGATCTTTTCCTGCGGCATATGACGATAAAGGCTCTCAAGATATGCTTCAAGCTGCAAGGGTCGATTCATACTAAACACAATGTTGCTTATCGGTTTTACCATCCATTTTCCAATATAATTTTAGATAGTTTCAAAACATTTCAGTTTGATCAAGGTCAAGGCAGGGTAAAATTTTAACCGCTGGAAGCTATTAAGTGTTTTGCGGATTAAAAATTGAGCCCGACGCTGAGATCGGCCAAAATAGGGCGTTTTGCAATTGGTTCATTTAACTAACCAAACAGGGCTGACCCAACAGGATTACCGAGGGGATCAGGCATCTTCCAGTTCGGTTCCTTATCGTTCTTATTGCTTAATAGCAATGTTTTTGCTATTCCGATGTACAGACGAATATCAGCAGGCCAGTAATAAACAGCATGCCTGAATAAGCTTAATGCTGCAGCCCGTTCTCCCCTGAGGCGCTTATCCTCAGCCACTTTCCTGCACGCATGACTAAGCCGCCGCCGTGCTAATTGAGAAGGTATAAACTTGTTTCCATTAAGTTGAAAGTAAAAGCGTTCTAGTACGAGTAAACGAGTACAAACGATTCCCTCTTTGGCGGAAAGACTATCTTTACTTATTATATGGAAGGCTTCCACATCCGGCACAAAAAGAAATTGCGTACGCATTGAAAGTCTCAAAAATGCATCGCTATCCTCAGAAGTCCTCAGCGCTTCGTCAAAACAGAAATTCTCCCACACAGATTTCTGAAAAACTACAGCCGAAGGCCAAATAAATCCTCGTTTGAATAGATCCACTGTTATCCAACCGCTTTTCCCTTCAGGTCTTTTATATGATTTTGCCTTGCTGCCGTCAGGATGGATAACTGTAATAGGACTATATGCTGCTCCAAACTCGCTATTTATTTGCAACTGAGTCAACATGGTTTTGAGATAGTGATCGGGCCAGAAATCATCGGAATCAAGAAAAGCGACGTATTTACCCACAGCCCTGGACAGTCCAAAATTACGGGCACTGGCTGCACCACCGTTTGTTTTATAGAAATAACTGATTCTGTCGTCATTAAAACTCATAATTATGCTATGCGTATCATCCTCAGAACCGTCATCTACAACTATCACTTCCAAATCCTGCTCACTTTGAGCCAGAACACTTTCAACTGCTTTACCAATAATATGACGTCTGTTATAAGTCGGAATTATTACAGTTACTTTCGGCATATATACCATTCCTGATTATAATGCTGATAATGAATTTCTTTATTGTTGCAATGGTCAGATTACAATCGGTTTTCATGTTTTCGACTTCCTCTAACAGGCAGGACTGCCTTGTAACCGAACAGCCTAAACACACAGTTCAAAACTTTTGTAACGCCCAAATCCATACTTGCCTTTATAGTGCCTGTCAATATGTACCAAACATATTGAGTCATGAAGTTGGGCTAGAATTTTGTGATTTTTGTCTTTTCAAGTAATCGATCAAATTCCAGGAGCAGTTTTTTCTTAATACTTTTTCGTTCTTTCTTATGAAGGTTAATTTCCATTAAATTGTAAGTTATTTCTTCCAGCCTTTCAGCTTTCTTAAATTTTATGTCCTCATTCCATTCAAAACCCTGAAAGAAAAATTGCTTAAGATCCTGAATAATTCCTGAATATCTCAGCTCCAAAGTTTTGTAGAAAAAATCAGTTATCGGTTTAGACTGGGCAATAGGGGTGTTTTCTTTCGGCAAGTACCAAATTATACCATTTTTATATATTAGCATTGTCTTATGTGTAGGCACGTTATACAAATAATCATAATAAATTGTTGGAAATTCTATATATCCTCTACATGCAACCCTCACCAATTCATTTAAAAACAATTCTATGTTTTCTACATGTTCCAGAACGTGCGAACATATAACATAATCAAATTCTTTACTTTTAAAGGGGAAATGGGTCCCATTATAATAAATAATCTTTTTATCAGTTATTAAAGGAGGTGTGTTACTTCTTTGAATTTCAGCCTCTTTTTCATCATCGAACTCCATTTCGAGCAATATATCAGAACGCGGATGGGGATTCCCTCCCGGGCCTATTTCCAATACATTATCAGACCTCTTTATGCTTTGAATTCTCTCTGGGAAAAACATTGATTTGCTCCTGAAGGCCCTTTCTGTTGAGCCGAGACTTTATATGAGTAAAATGGTTTTTCATTTTTTTTAAGGTGTGATTTTACAACGGCGGATAGGAAATACAAGCTAAAAGTACTTAATAAATTTAGTCTGAGAAAATTATTAGGACACAAGGGATTATCAAATGTTCACGGAACTTCTCAAGGATACATCGGAAATGTATGAGGTCAAAATTGCCGCCTCCTGTTTGATTTTGATAAGAGGCTTTCGCCAGAATAGTTTAAAGAAGAACCCCCGCATTAATAAAACGCATATTGAAATCAAAATATATCATTTAATATCTATATAGATTTCGGATGTCAAAAAATTTTCCATAGATCTGTGTTTCTATCTCAGGATTGGTGGTCTTGTAAATAATCCATCAATCCTGCCTGTGATAGACCGGCAAACGTTATTGCCCGGCCACTTCTTTCCCGCAGTGTTTACACATATTGGCCCTTTTTTTTATTATTTCAGCACAAAAAGGACATTCTCTTGTAAAAGATTTTTCATGTATCTTTGATATAGACTGTTCAACCTTTTCCTGAATAAGCTTACTTTCAAATTTTAAATTTCTCAGGGGTTCGATTGCATCAACTTCTCCTATGTCACCTATCATTTCGGCAGCTTTAAGCCTTACACGTGCTGGCTCAGTAGGATCGAGTATAATTCTCATAACCGATGGAGAATCTTTTGATACATAACATTCCGCCAGAATGGAAAACCCTTTTTTAGTAGCCTCTTTCAAAACTTCCTGTTGAGCCACTATCTTATCATCTACAATTTGTCCTGTTCCTCCTACAGAGCTAAACACCGTAATCAGCTCGAATTGTTCGGTACCAGGGTAACACATGCATCTATAAGAAGCGCTATGGGCATAATGATCTTTAATGTTGTCCCATCCGCTTTTATACAAAGAACACTCATCATTAAAGCATAGATAAAGATAAGGAGTTCCCCAGCCCAAACCATCTCCGCAACTAATCGAAGGAACTTCCCAGATACTCATTTCTGTTTTGCAATGCGGACAAACCGGTTTTTTCTGGGTAAGTATTTTCTCCAAGACCTGTTCTTTTGTCTCAAACATAATTGTATTATCTCCGATAACTTTGTTTATAATTATCCGGCTTATGATTCCTGCTTCAGAAAACTTAATGCCGGCAATTTATCAGCGCTTTGAGCTATTCCCTATAATAAACGGTAAACATTATAGGCAAAGGGGATATTGTAGAACCTTTCAATAGCATTGAACAGAAAGTTAAGAGTCCGTTTGAAATTGTCAACAGGTCAAAACTTAACAGATTCTGAAAAGTATTCTTATGAGCCACTTTCAAAACGTTTCAGTTTGGTCAAGGTCAAGGCGGGTGAAAATTTTAACCGCAGGAATACATGGGGTATTTCGAGGATTAAAATTTTCACCCAACGCAGAGATCGGCCAAAATGGGACGTTTTGAAACTGGC